>JALOMN010000278.1 GCA_025455445.1 Cyclobacteriaceae bacterium | reverse complement strand
GCAGTGTCTTCACTTTCCATCAGTTGCACTCCATTTAACCGATACAAATAATCGGAACATTGACGGATTGCCATCGGATGTGATTCAATCGTCTTTATATCTTTTAACGTAACACCGGGAAGCGCCAGCAAATGCATGTGAATAGGTAAATAGATTTCACCCACAATTGAAAAATGATATTCCTGCAATAAAAAATAATTTGGCAGAATACTTCCCGCAATAGAATTCTCAATGGCCATTACTGCATAATCGGCTTCTCCATTTTTCAGCGATTCGCACAATGCGTGAAACGTAAGGCATTCAACTGTTTGAATAGGCACATTAAAATGCGAGAGAGCTGCCACTTCATGAAAGCTGGTGGTTATACCTTGTATTGCAACTTTTAACTTATTCGCTTTGGCCATATTTTTTAAAATCTTAGTAAAACAAAAAGTCCCGACTTTGCCGGGACTTTTTGAGTTGTGTCGTTTTATTTTTAACAAACCGATTCTCTTTCAAGTCCCGCAGAGGATTGATAAAAAAAGTAAAAGAAATAAAATCGTTTGTTGCTCATGTCTTGAATAATGGCTCGAATAAATAATAAAATTTCATCAAGTGCAATAAAGTCAATAATTAATTTTGAAAATCGTTCATTTACTAACCCTTGTTAGTTAGTAATAATGGCCAAAGTTATCAGTAACTTTGGCTGAGCAAAAACCGATATCAACCATGAGATACTTACTATTTGCCTTCCTGTTTGTAATGGCTTGCAGCAAACCTACCTCACATCATGAAACCGATGATACCATGGGAGAAGACAACCCAAACCAGGCCTTATATGACCAGGTGATGGATATTCATGATGAAGTAATGCCCAGTATGGGTGAAATAGCAAGGTTAAAGCGTGAGCTTAATGAAGAGATCAAAAACTCACCGGATATGGTTGCTGAAAAAAAAGCTCAATTAGAGATGGTGATTTCTAATCTTGATTCGGCAAGCAATGCAATGATGGACTGGATGCATACGTTCAACCCGCTTCCCGACTCTATCGATCAGGAAACTGCCCGCGAATACCTCGAAACTGAAATGGAGAAAATTAAAAAGGTAAGAGACCTGATGAATGAATCAATAGAAAAAGGACAGGCCGCAGCAGTAAAAAAGAATTAGGTCCTATTCTCAGGACGCTTTTACTCTTTTGGTTGCTTTGTGATGAGGCAGTTCAGTCTTCGCACTCTTTTTACCCGCTTTCTCTTTGTTCTTTTGTTCAAGACGAATATTGTAGCGAATCACTTGCCAGTATTCAGCACCATAACCTACAAAGATTTCTGAGCCAGCAGGTATGTCTTTGGTGGCCTCAATGTAGCATCGCTTCTTTTCTGTGACATATTCGCAATTGTTCTTCAAGCCATCCACACGGGTAATGCCTCTTGCATCATTCGCATAATGGGCAACACCTTTCTTGGTTTTCCAGGCATCAATGCAATATTTGCTATTGAAGTAGAAGACATAACCGTTGCGATCATCTGCCATCTGCTCCACTTCCTTCCATGTTAATATTTCGCCTTTATATTCAGTAATTCGTGTTCCTTTCGGGATCAGTACTTTAGTGAATAAGCCTTTACCCGCTCCGGGTATGGTCGATTTCTTTACGAACAAATTTTTATCGAGTAGTGCCATAATTTCGGTCGCGAAGATAAGAGAAATTGCCTGAAGAAGAAGTAATCACGAAGCAGTTAAATAGCAGTGATGGACTTAATTAATAGGCGAATACTTACCAGTATGACTACCACGCCAACAAATATCATCATACGCTTCACAGGTAATTTACGCGTAAAATGCGCTGCAAGTGGCGCTGCCATGATACCCCCAGCGATTAAGCCAATAATTATTTGAATGTGCTGCAATCCGATGGTGGCAAAGAATGTAAGTGAACTGGCAAATGACACAAAAAATTCGGCAAGGTTGACGGAGCCCACTGTATAGCGAGGATGTCTTCCGCGTGCAATTAAGGTGGTAGTTACAATTGGCCCCCAGCCTCCGCCTCCGATTGAATCCATAAATCCACCAAACGAAGCCAATGCAGGTACATTTTTAGTCTTGCGTTTTTTCTTCGTTTGCAAAATAGCCTTGCGGATGATGGCGAGTCCAAGACATAATGTATATACAGCCACCAGCGGCCTGATAATGTAATTGTATTCTTCAAGAGAATATAAAATGTAGGCTCCCGCAATAGCTCCCAGCATGCCCGGAATTAATAGGCTCTTGAATAATTTCTTATTTACATTTTGAAACTTAAGGTGAGTGAGACCTGAAACACCACTTGTGAATATTTCAGCCGTGTGCACACTGGCACTTGAGGCGGCTGGTGTAATTCCAAATGAAAGAAGAAATGTTGTGGCGCTCACTCCGTAAGCCATTCCCAAAGATCCATCAATCATCTGTGCAATAAATCCACCTAAAACAAACCAGAGAAAATCAGGACCTATCAACGAACTCCAATCATATGTTTTCAATGTGTCTGCTCCATAAAAAAGCAAAAGAATAATCCCGATGGATGCAATGACTCCAATAAATATCCAGATGTGTCTGGGTCTGCTGCGAACCGGAATAATTTCAGGTGAAGGCACCTCTTCATAAATTAACTTCTCTTCATCCTCAATGATTTCAGGTTGCATAATTCTTTAAACTGAATTTGAATGAGAAAACAGAAGTTGTGTTTTTATGAACACCTTAATATTAATTGGAAAATTATGATGCCTACGATGTGTGATCTGTTGCCTTACGTTCATAAAAATCTAAATAACAGTAGGCATTAATTAATATAATTATTCATGGCGCAGCTTTAAATTTATTTATCCTATAGATTATATAGAGTAAACAAAATTATGGCTTTATTTCAAATTCCATAGCACCCATAACAAAAAAGCACTCTAAAAGAGTGCTTTCTGGAAAACAATAAACTTTAACTTAAGAACTAGACCTTAATTTCAACATCCACTCCACTAGGCAATTCAAGCTTCATAAGGGCGTCAACGGTCTTAGCGCTGTTTGAATAAATGTCAACCAGGCGCTTATATGTACATAGTTGAAATTGCTCGCGCGATTTCTTGTTCACGTGTGGAGAACGAAGAACTGTAAACTTTTCCTTCTCAGTCGGAAGCGGAATTGGACCGCTTACTACAGCACCTGTAGCTTTTACCGCACGCACGATTTTTTCAGATGACTTATCAACCAAATTATGGTCGTAAGACTTCAATTTAATTCTGATTTTCTGGTTCATAATCTAAACGTCTTTTAGATATTTATTTTGCGGCAACAGCGCCTTTTACTTCATCAATTACTTTATCCGCTAAGTTCTTAGGAACTGGTGCATAATGCGAGAATGTAAGTGTAGCAGATGCACGTCCTGAGGTGATTGTTCTTAAGTCAGTTACATAACCAAATAATTCTGACAAAGGAACATCTGCCTTAATAACCTGGGCACCACCACGTGTGTCCATTCCTTTCCTAATACCTCTTCTTCTGTTCAGGTCACCCGTTACAGAACCGGTATACTCATCGGGAGAAATTACTTCAACACCCATAATTGGTTCAAGTAACTGAGGTCCGCACTTTCTTGCAGCTTCTTTAAAGCATATACGTGCTGCCAATTCGAAAGACAATGAATCAGAGTCAACATCATGGTATGAACCATGGAATAATCTCACCTTCATTGAATCAATTGGATAGCCTGCTAATGGTCCGTTTACCATAGCCTGATCGAATCCTTTCTGAATAGCCGGGATGAATTCGCGAGGAATCACACCACCCACAATATCATTTACAAA
>JALOMN010000277.1 GCA_025455445.1 Cyclobacteriaceae bacterium | reverse complement strand
AGCATCGGCCAGGTGCGGCAATGTGCAGCCGAGTTGATGAAGTTTGCCAAAGAAACCAGCACTCCGGTATTTCTGGTTGGTCATATCACAAAAGATGGTACACTTGCCGGACCAAAGGTGCTTGAGCACATGGTAGATACCGTGTTGCAATTTGAAGGTGATCGTCATTTAGCCTACCGAATTCTGCGCACTACTAAAAATCGTTTTGGCTCTACATCCGAAATCGGAATTTATGAAATGCTGGGCAGTGGCTTGCGCGAAGTAAGCAATCCTTCTGAAATTTTAATCTCACAGAAAGACGGTCAGCTAAGCGGTGCAACGATTGGTGCTACCATTGAAGGCAACAGACCCTTGTTGATTGAAATTCAATCATTGGTAAGCCCTGCTTCCTACGGAACACCGCAGCGCACACCCACGGGCTTTGATCAGAAGCGGTTGAATATGTTGCTGGCAGTATTGGAAAAGCGTTGTGGCTTTCGTGTAAGCACGCAAGATGTATTTGTGAATATGGCGGGTGGAATTTATGTGGAAGATCCTGCCATTGATCTGGCATTATGTATTTCGATCATTTCTTCCATGGAAGAAATTGCAGTAAATGATAAAATCTGTTTTGCTGCAGAAGTAGGGTTGGGTGGCGAGTTGCGCGCTGTCAACCGCATTGACCAACGGATCTCCGAAGCAGAAAAATTAGGCTTTGAAGAAATCTACATTTCGAAGTATAGTCAGAAGTCGCTCGATCTCTCAAAAGCAAAAATCAAAGTGAAGTCATTCGGCAAGCTGCGCGAAGTGTTTGAAGATTTGTTTGGTTAAAGATGGAAACCTTTTTCACAGAAACACTTGGTCTTTCAGAAAACACCTTCAGTTTTGTCATTCTTCCTTTACTGATTTTTCTGGCTCGCATTTGCGATGTGTCGATTAACACCATCCGCATCATTTACATGCTGGGTGGAAGAAGATTCACGGCCACTTTATTAGGTTTCTTTGAAGCGTTTATCTGGCTGCTGGTAATCCGTGAAATCTTTAAACACCTGGATAATTGGCTGTGCTATGTGGCCTATCCTGGTGGATTTGCAACCGGAATTTTTGTTGGCATGATCATAGAAGAGCGCATTGCGTATGGAAAAGTGATTGTGCGAATCATTACGCGAAAAGAGGTGAATGTGTTAATTCAATACCTCCACACACAACAGTTTAGGTTTACAAAAGTAGAAGCAGAAGGTCCTGATGGAAAAGAGAACCTGGTATTTACTGTGCTTGAACGCGAGCGACTGGATGATTTGCTTACTACATTAAAAGAACTAATCCCAACTGCATTCTACACCATAGAAAAAGTAAAAGCCGCTGCAGAAAGCGGAGCCCTTCCAGAAGGGCAAGGTGGATTGAAAATATTTACCTGGCTTAGAGGTGTGATTAGAAATTAGAGCCAGCAATACACAAAATTCAATCCGAAGCTAATAAAAATTATTGCCTGATTTCTAATTACATAGAATCATAACACTGTCTAATAAACAGACATTATTTATTGTTTAACAATAATTTTGTTATGTTTGTCATACATTATAAAAAATCAGTGACCTATGAATAAAATAGAATTAACTCCAAAAATCACCTTATGGGTTGTTAACATTCTGATAGCATTTATCATACTCTTCGGCCTTTTCATTGCAATAAGTGTATTTGTGGCTATTCGGCCTTTCGAAAAACAACTTCCCTCCACTGAAGGTGTTGCGGAGTGGAGGTCTCATTCTGATATGGCCATATTAGGTTACAAGCTTGATGTTGACCATGTATATACATCACGGGATTCTATATCAGAATATTATAAAATGGTTTCCTTTCGCATACCCGGTGCGAAATTTTCTTATCCAACCAATACAGATTCTGTTAAGAAAATCTTGAAATCGAAAAATGACGCTTCCAATATTTACGCAAGTGTAGATTTGTTGGGTTCAGATTTAACATTAAGGATAAAAGATACCAATCTTCAGAATTATCTATTATTCGGATTTATCACAATGGTCGTTATAATACTATCATTAATGATTTTGTGGTTAGTGAATTTTAAAAAGTTAATAAAAAGTTTAAGCCATTATGAAACACAATTCAAATTGGAAAATGTGAAACGCTTAAGATTGTTAGGGTATATTTTATTGGTTTATGCGATAGGTCATTTTATTATTCTGCAAGTGATATATGTTATTATGATTGCAAATTTTGAAATTGTCAGTAGCGCTAATATTAATATGGAATATAATTTTCAAGTTGATGTTTTGGTATTTGCACTTACCTTGTTGATCTTATCGAGCGTATTTAATCATGGTATTAGAATAAAGGAAGATCACGAACTAACAATATAATGGCAATCATTGTGAATGTAGATGTGATGCTTGCTAAGCGCAAGATGCAATCAAAGGATCTGGCGGAACGCATTGGCATTACCCTGGCCAATTTCTCTATTTTGAAAACCGGAAAAGCAAGAGCAATTCGCTTCTCCACATTGGAGGCCATATGCAAAGAGTTGGATTGCCAGCCAGGTGATATTTTAGAATATGTTCCCGACTAAAAACTGAATCCACTTCGTCCTTGCAAACCGCCCGTGTGTAAAACAAGAATCGTGGATCCCAGCGGAAAAAAATTTTTCTTTATCAAATCAAACACACCAAACATCATCTTGGCCGTGTAAACCGGATCAAGAGGAATGTGATATTCTTCTTCAAACGTTTTTAAAAAACTCATCAATTCCCCATTGGTTTTTGCATACCCACCAAAGTGATAATCATATAAAAGTTGCCAATGATTTTTTTGTGTGTATTGTCTTATCTCTTCTTCCAGAAATTCTGAGCCTTTCAGCACAGGAAAACCCAAAATATTTTTCGTGTCATCCAATCCCTCAATTATCCCGGCAATCGTTCCGCCCGTTCCCACCGGTAAACAGAGAAAGTCAAATGCAGTTTCCTCTTTTAATGTTCTCGCAAACCCGGCACAGCCTTTCACCGCAAGTTCATTTGTTCCGCCCTCCGGGATGAGATAAAAATCTCCAAACTGTTTATGCAATTGTTCAATGAATAAAGGCGCTGTTTTATTTCGATATGCTTCACGTGATACATAATGAAGTTCCATCCCGCGCGACTTCGCGAAAGACAGTGTATGGTTCAAGGGTAATGTTTCCTCACCACGAACAATACCAACTGATTTCAACCCTAATTCATTCGCTGCTGCGGCTGTGGCATAAAGGTGATTGGAATAAGCCCCGCCAAATGTGAGCAGTGTATCATGATTGCTTTTAAGCGCTTCCGCGAGATTGTACTTCAGCTTCCACCACTTATTACCCGAAACTAAAGGGTGGTTCTGGTCCTCTCTTTTCACCAATAGCTTAATCCCAAATTGCTCAATAATTTGGCTTTTTAGCTCAATAATTTCAGTATTCCTATAATTTAACAATGTATTGGTTCTATTTAGTGCTAATTTATTTAGTAATTTGGTCTTATGGAAGAATACTTCAAAGGTCGTGGCGCCCAGATCAAAACCGAAAACCGCTTTCTCAAGGCTCAGTATGTTACGGAACACTACGAAGGTCTTGACGAGCCCTTGCTCTCTTCACCCAACACCCAAATCTTTTTCGAAACTCCGAAAAAGATTGTGAATAAAATAGACAGCCCGGATTTGAGTATGATGTATTCGCTTAATCCTTACCAGGGTTGTGAGCATGGCTGCATTTATTGTTATGCCCGAAATACGCATGAGTATTATGGCTTCAGCGCTGGTCTTGATTTTGAAAGCAAAATCATCGTAAAGAAAAACGCACC
>JALOMN010000276.1 GCA_025455445.1 Cyclobacteriaceae bacterium | reverse complement strand
TACTTTACCATAGTTTTCATCTTGTTCTCCGCGGCTTACGCTCAAAATAATTCCTACTGATAAGCCCGTAAATACCATCGCTGTTCCTCCCATGCTTATCAATGGCAACGGTTGACCTGTGATTGGTCCCAACCCTACCACCACTCCCATGTTTACCATGGCCTGGCAAACCAAATCAAAACTCAATCCGGCAGAAAGCAAACCACCAAAGGCTCGCTCACTATTATAGGCAGCCTTCATACCACGATGTAACAGAATGAGATAAAGCACCAATACAACTGCACCGCCAATCAAACCATATTCTTCAATCACGATGGCGTAGACAAAATCAGAATAAGGATGAGGTAGAATATTTCGTTGTTCGCTGTTACCAGGACCTTTACCAAATATGCCTCCGGTAGCGACCGCTATTCTGCCATGTCGCGCCTGAAAAGGAAGTTCAGTTCCATTGACAAAACTTAAAATTCTGTTCTTCGCTGTTTCACCCCGCACACCAAACTTCAATGCTACCGCACCGGCTAACAAGCCAACAAGCACCAGCATTGCTAAATACTTTACCGGCACGCGACCAATGAACATGATTAGCATACAGGTAGCGAATAAAAGTATTGCGGTAGATAAGTTTGTTAATGCGATCAATCCGCAGATTACACCGCACCAGATTAAAATAGGAATCAGTGCCTCTTTAAAATCTTCAATATTCTGCTGTCGCTTTGAAAGCATACTGGCCAGGTTTATGATCAGCGCAAGACTTGCAAAATCAGAAGGCTGAAAAGAAGTATTGATCAATGGAAGTGTAATCCATCGGGCAGCATCGTTGATGGTTGTACCGTTTGTAAAAGTATAAATCAACAATGGCACACTCACCCAAAGGGCAAAGCGTGAAATGCGGGAGTAATAGCGATAATCAACTTTGTGAGCGAACCACATGGAAGCAAGCCCCAGAAATACCATAAAGGTATGTTTGAATAAATAAGACTCCGGTGAGGCCGTGCGTTTATAAGCCAGCGTGCCAATGGAGCTATATACTACCAATATACTAATCAACGAAAGCGCAAAAACTACTGCCCAGATGACGCGGTCACCCTGCAGGTTTTTATCGGCCCATGTTTTAAATTTTACGATCATACACTTTCTCTTTCCGTTTGTTTCTTTAATTCAAGCACCGCTTCGCGAAACTGATTGCCACGGTCTTCATAATTTTTGAATAAATCAAAACTTGCACACGCAGGTGAAAGCAACACCACATCCCCAGGCTTAGAAATTCTAAGTGCAATTTTTACCAATTCCTTCACACTTTGCGTTTCATAAATCTCTTTTACCACGTTGCCGAACGCTGCTTTCAACTTATCATTCTCTTTTCCTAAACAAATCAGTGCCCTTACTTTTTCTCTAACTTGCTCTTCAATAATTGAATAGTCATTGCCTTTGTCAATACCTCCGGCTATCCAGACAAGCGGACCCCGGTAGCTTCCTAAACCATATACCACTGAATCTACATTAGTAGCTTTTGAGTCATTGACAAACTCAACGCCATCTATAATGGCAATTAACTCCAATCGGTGGGGCGCATTTTTAAATGTCTTTAAACCAGCTTTGATTTTATCGACATCGCCTCCGGCAAGCAAAACGGCACTTACCGCAGCCATCGTATTGATAAGATTATGCGGCCCTTTTAACGAGGTATCCGCTTGTGAAACACTAAATGAATTCTTGTGATAATTAAAATTCATTATTGCATTATCCGCGTATGCATAGGATCCTTGATTATTCCTTTTTGATACTTCTTCACCTGTAACTGCATCATCCTTATAATAAATGAAGTAATTCTCTTCATTCATATTATGAGCAAGCTTGAATTTGGAATCAATATAGTTCTCCATCTTGTAGTCATATCGATCAAGATGATCCGGAGTTATATTGAGTAGAATTCCAATATGGGGTCTGAAGGATTTAGTTCCATCAAGTTGAAAACTGCTTATTTCAATTACATACCAGTCATGTTGCTCATGGGCAACTTTGC
The DNA here is from genome assembly GCA_025455445.1 of Cyclobacteriaceae bacterium. Lineage (GTDB taxonomy): Bacteria > Bacteroidota > Bacteroidia > Cytophagales > Cyclobacteriaceae > ELB16-189. The sequence continues at coordinate 3,554 of JALOMN010000276.1, read as the reverse complement.
GTGCAAGGCTCTCTCCTACATTACCAGCCAAAGCCACATTAAAACCAGCTTCCCGCATTAAATGATAGGTGAGCAGCGTGGTAGTAGTTTTTCCATTCGTACCGGTAATCGCAATTATTTTCCCTTTGATAAACCTGCAGGCAAATTCTATCTCATCAATAATTGCAATTTTCTTTGCCTTTACCTTTTTTATAATCTCCGCCTTATCAGGTATACCCGGACTCTTAATAATTAACGATGCATTAGTGATCAGCTCTTCTGTATGCGTGCTTTCTTCAAATTGAATCGAATGTTCTATTAACTCTGATTTATAGATGTCCTTTATTTTAGATTGATCGGAAACAAACACGTCATACCCTTTCGCTTTCGCGAGAATTGCTGCTCCCGTTCCGCTTTCGCCTGCCCCTAATATGACTATACGCTCGCTCATCTGAGTTTTAGCATTGCTAATGAAAGAATCGCCAATAAAATTCCTACAATCCAAAACCGTGTTACAATTTTAGACTCGTGAATATTTTTCTTTTGATAGTGATGATGAAGCGGAGACATTAAGAAAATTCTTCTGCCTTCACCATATTTTTTCTTGGTGTATTTGAAATAGGATACTTGTATGATTACCGATAGATTTTCAACCAGAAATATTCCGCATAGAATAGGTATCAAAAGTTCTTTTCGAACCGCCAGTGCCAATACGGCAATTATACCACCTAGTGATAAGCTACCTGTATCGCCCATAAATACCTGAGCCGGATAGCTATTGTACCATAAAAATCCGAGGCAAGCGCCAACAAATGCTGTACAGAAAATAACCAATTCACTCAGGTTAGGTATGTACATGATATTGAGGTAGGAACTAAAGTCAACACGACCTGAGAGATACGCAAAGATGGCAAGCGTTAAACCTATAATTGCCGAAGTGCCTGCGGCTAATCCATCAATGCCATCGGTGATGTTTGCGCCATTAGATACTGCAGTGATGATAAGGATCACAATTAGTGTAAACGTAATCCAGGTATAATTTTTATCAAGCCACGGTGTAAGCGCACTGTAATCAAATTCATTATTCTTTACAAAAGGAACGGTGGTCTTCGTAGATTTTACATCGCGATACTCAAGCTTTACTCCAGCCTCAGGCTGTATAGTTTGTATGCTCGCAAGCGTGGCTGGCTTTACTTCACGAACTACTACATCGTCATTAAAATAAAGAGTTAATCCTACTATTAAACCAATAGATACCTGGCCCACAATCTTAAACTTGCCGGCAAGACCTTCCTTATTTTTCTTGAAAACTTTAATGTAATCATCCAGAAATCCGATAAGCCCTAACCAGATAGTGGTTGTTATTAATAATATCACGTAAATGTTATCCAACCTGGCCATTAATAAAGTAGGGATTAAAATCGCTGCAATAATGATCAATCCGCCCATGGTAGGCGTGCCCTTCTTTTGTAGTTGACCTTCTAAGCCCAAATCGCGCACTACTTCTCCTACTTGCTTTTTTCTCAAGTAATTGATCAGCTTTTCACCGAAAATAATTGTGATCAATAAGGAAAGAAATGCTGCAGCGCCAGCACGAAATGAAATATACTGAAACAACCCTGCGCCAGGAAAGTCAAGATTCTTTTCAATATAGTCGAATAAATAATACAGCATTAGTTCGTAAACATTTTGAGCATTCGTGTTACTACTTCCTTATCGTCAAATGGATGCTTTACTCCTTTAATCTCCTGGTAATTTTCATGGCCCTTGCCGGCTACCAGAATAATATCTTTTTCTTTTGCGAGCATACAGGCTGTTTTTATGGCCTCTTCGCGATCCACAATGACAAGCGTCTTTCGTGCATCCGTTGCAGTAATACCTTGTTGCATCTCTTTAATGATCTCCATCGGATCTTCACTGCGAGGATTGTCTGACGTGAGAATTACTTTATGAGAATACTTGCATGCAATTGCGGCCATTAATGGACGTTTAGTGCGATCGCGATCTCCTCCGCATCCTACCACCGATATTATCTGTTCATTGCCGGAACGCAGTTGTTCTATTGTTTCAAGTACATTTTTCAGTGCATCCGGAGTATGCGCATAGTCTACTATGGCAATTTGCCTGGAGCCCGGCATCACTATTTCAAAACGACCCGATGCGGCAGTCAATCCTGATAACCTTAACAATACCGTTTCAGGATCTTCTCCTAACAAACTGGCAGCACCATATACCGTTAATAAATTGTATGCATTAAAATTTCCAATCAGTTTAAACCAAACGTTGCGCTCACCAATCTCCAACTCCAATCCCTCAATCGTGTTAGTAATTATTTTTGCTTTAAAGTCAGCAAGTTTTTTAATGGCGTATGTGTACTTTTTTGCTTTGCAGTTCTGCAACATCACCATGCCACGCTTATCATCACTATTCACCAGCGCAAATGCATCTGATGAAAGTGCATCAAAAAATCCTTTTTTTGCACGTATATAACTTTCAAACGTGTGATGATAATCTAAATGATCGTGAGTGATGTTGGTAAATAATGCACCGGTAAAGTGTAATCCATCAATTCTGCCTTGCACAACTGCATGCGAGCTCACTTCCATAAAGCAGTGTGTGCAATTTGCCTCAAGCATTTTCACCAACAACTCGTTGATTTGAATCGGATCAGGTGTAGTGTGTGTAGCTGGTATAGTGTTGTCCACAATTCTATTCACAACTGTGGATAACATTCCGCAGCGATACCCAAGCTCAGTAAATAGTTTAAATAACAACGTCACTACTGTGGTCTTTCCATTCGTTCCTGTTACACCAACCAATTTTAATTTATCAGAAGGATTACCATAAAAATTTGACGCAATGAATCCCAATGCTTTTGCACTGCTCTTTACAAGCACATAGGTAATCTGATCTGAAATATTTTCAGGAAACTTTTCAGCTACAATAGCAGTTGCCCCAGATGCAATTGCAGTTTCTATAAATGCATGACCATCCGACTGTGTGCCGCTGATGGCGATAAATAAAAATCCGGGCTTAACTTTTCTTGAATCAAAACATATTCCTTTCACTTCTACATTCATATTACCCGATGTAGAGGTGATGTTTACTTTATATAATATGTCTTTCAGCTCAGCCATTTGAAAGCCTTAAATAAATTCTGGATCCTTTTGAAAATCTGCTGCCGGGCATAATCGACTGCTGTGAAACCCGACCTCTTCCTTCATAGGTTACGCGCAAGCCGCTTTTCTCCAATAGATAAAGTGCATCGCGATAGGTCATACCCACTACATCAGGCACAATATCTTTTACAACTGCATTCTTCCTCCAAAGCACTGAATTTCCATTGCGTGCAGTTTTAATCCACTCTTCGTCAGTTTGCGAATGATTGGAAACTCCGAGCAGGTTACTTATCATGGTAAGTTCATCTTGTTTACCTGCACGTATGGTTGGCAATACACCCGGCTCCTCAATTCTCTTTTTATCCATTGCCATGTGTAAATTGATATCACGTGCATAAATATTATCGGCAATATCTTTGAATACGGGCCCGGCTACATTATTTCCATATTGATAGA
>JALOMN010000275.1 GCA_025455445.1 Cyclobacteriaceae bacterium | reverse complement strand
TTCCATTAATCTGAAGTTAGGCGTGGTTTTGCGTGTGTCCATCAGTGAGGCTTCGGTGCCTTCAATCAACTTACAAAGTTGATGGGTGTAGGTAGCGATACCGCTCATGCGCTGCATGCAGTTGAGTACGAGTCTTTCAGCAGAAAGAATGGATTGAGCATGACCCTCCACAACAAAGGCCACATCACCTTTCTTCACCGCGTCACCATCGTGATTGAAGACTGTAATTTTGAGTTCAGGATTTACTTCGTGAAAAATAAGTTGTGCCATTTCAAGCCCGGCAATAATTCCGTAATCTTTTACGAGCAACCTGGCTTTACTTATTTTATCTGAAGGAACTGCGCCTAATGACGAATGGTCACCTTCACCAATATCTTCTGCGAGTGCCCTATGAATAAATTGATGTATTGCAGAGTCTGTAAGGTATGCAGGACGCATCATTCCTTCACAAAACTGATTTCATGTACGAGATAATTGGTGCCCGATTGCTTTACGCGAATAAGCACGTTATATAAATCATTCCCGCTTTTGTAGTTTCCTATAGCATATTGCAAACCACCCTTCGATGATCCTGTATGCACAATAGCGAAATCAGAAGGAGGATGGTTCTTAAAAAAGTCACGCAACACAAATTCTGCTTGTGCCTTACTGTACGTTTTAACTTCACCTTCCAGGTTAATATCAAGCGATTGATTAAAGGATTTCACTGCCTCTTTGGCACTTCCTGCCTTTAATGCATCCTTAATCGGATTGAATATTTCGGCTTGAGCCCAGCAAAGCTGTGACGTAAGGATAAGGAAACCGATAAATACCCACTTTTTACTATTCATAGCGAACAAGTTGTTCCAAAATTATGCCATTAATCCGGTACAGAAAAATTTAATTCTTCATGAATGAATAAATCCTGACAATTGTTGTGGAGATGCCAACAGGAGAAGATGCAATCAACATCTGAAATACCATAAATCAACCCTATATTTGGCCTCGCAAATTTGTTAACTGATAGCATTATGAATAAGAAAGTATTATTGATGATTTTGGACGGCTGGGGCATTGCTTTAAATAAAAAAGTTTCCGCCATAGATAATGCACAAACACCCTACATCAATTCGCTCTATACCAGGTATCCACACAGTAAACTGGAGGCTTCAGGTCTTGCTGTAGGGCTGCCCGCTGGCCAAATGGGTAATTCTGAAGTAGGCCATATGAACATTGGCGCAGGCCGTGTGGTATATCAGGATCTGGTGCGAGTGAATAAAGCAGTGGAAGACAAGGAACTCGATACTAATCCTGTTTTGGTGGATGCACTGTCATATGCCAAGTCTAACAATAAAGCAATACACTTCATCGGGTTACTTTCTGATGGAGGCGTACACTCGCATATTGAACATCTCAAAGGCTTGTGCACCATTGCTGCGAATCAAAATCTTAAAAATGTATTCATTCACGCGTTTACCGATGGCCGCGATACCGATCCGAAAGGAGGCATTGGATATTTGACTGATTTGAAAAATCATATCAACAAAACTACCGGGCAGATTGCCAGTGTGGTGGGTCGCTATTATGCCATGGATCGCGATAAGCGCTGGGAGCGTGTGAAACTTGCCTATGACGCCATGGTGCATGGAACCGGAGAAATGACTACAGATGTATTAAAGGCAGTTGAAAAATCATACGAGGCAGGTGTTACCGATGAATTTATTAAACCCATTATAGCAACTGATGCCAAGGGCAACCCACTCGCAACTATCAAAGAAGGCGATGTGGTTTTATGTTTCAACTTCCGCACGGATCGCGGTCGTGAAATTACAATGGCACTTACACAGCAGGATTTTCATGAGCAGAATATGTTCAGGATGAACTTGTATTATGTAACGCTCACTAACTATGACGATACATTTAAGAACGTCAAAGTAATTTTTGATAAAGATAATCTTGAAAACACATTGGGTGAGATTGTTTCAAAAGCAGGTAAGAAACAAATACGAATTGCAGAGACTGAAAAATATCCTCACGTAACTTTCTTTTTCTCCGGTGGCCGCGAAGAAGTATTTCCGGGAGAATCACGCCTCATGTGTCCCTCTCCAAAAGTAGCCACCTATGATTTGAAACCGGAGATGAGCGCGAATGATATCAAAGACAAAATTATTCCTGAACTCGAGCGAAAATCGGCTGATTTTATTTGCTTAAACTTTGCCAACCCTGACATGGTTGGTCATACCGGTGTTTTTGAGGCAGCAGTGAAGGCGGTTGAAACAGTTGATAAATGCAATGAAGCAGTTACTGAAGTAGCACGCAAAAACGGGTATGCTATAATCATCATCGCAGATCATGGTAATGCCGACATTATGATTAATGAAGATGGCACACCCAACACGGCACACACAACCAACCTGGTTCCCTGTATTCTGGTGGATGATAATTATAAGGGGAAATTGAAAAACGGAAAACTGGGTGATTTAGCACCCACTATATTAACACTCATGGGTATAACTATCCCCAAGGAAATGACGGGAAACGTTTTGCTGGATATCGCATGATAAAGAGTTTACTAGTTTTTGTTTCGGCTGCATTATTATTGATAGGCTGTAATCGGTCAAACCTAAAATATGAGAAGCCCTACATTGATTTTGATAGTTTGGTAAATCAGCAGGTGAGCTTGCTTTTGAACGAAAAGATTTCAATTCAAAAACATGCAGAGTTAAATGGAAAGATAGATGACACTACATTTACTCCAGATAGTTTGCATCTCGCCAATGAATTGGAAATTTTCAGACAACTGGATGTAATCAATAAACCAATTCACAGAACATCGTATACGATCACCGATGGAGAGAAAGATATTAAAAGTAATTTGCTTATCTATTCGTATACGTTTAATCCGAAAGGCCCCCAAGACCGATCGGCCGTGTCTTTCATCCGATTTTATTATATGAGTTCACCCCTTAATCCCAAACGCATTGAAGCGGTTTATCGGGAAGAGAATACATTATATGTTACGGAACGAAAATTATTTATGGAGTTTGATGACATCACCGGCAAAAACTTGTTAAGCAAGTATAAAATGGAGGGAATGCAAAAATTGATTTTAAATGACTCAACGCACTTTTTTATTGAGTCGACATTAACTCCGGCTGGCAAGTAACAACCCACAACACATGGCGAAGCGAAAATTAAAAGAAGATGGTGAGAAGCGGCCATTGAATAAATCGGGTATTAAAAAGCTTATTGGTGTATTCAGGTTTGTATTACCATATCGGTGGACTTTTATTGTCGGTCTTGTAGCGCTAGCCCTATCAAGCGGCATTTTACTCGGATTTCCCTATCTGGCCGGAAAACTTCTGGATGTAGCACAAGGCAATAAGGATTTTTATCTTACCAGTATTAATCAAATTGGTCTTGCATTAATTGCAATTTTATTGGTTCAGGGTGTTTTCTCCTTTCTTCGCGTGTACACCTTCACCAAAGTTAGTGAGCGTACACTGGCCGATCTAAGGCAGCATGTATACACTAAAATCATATGGTTACCAATTTCATTTTTTGATAAGCGCAGGGTGGGTGAGCTGATCAGCCGTATCACTTCTGATGTGGCTACCCTGCAGGACACATTTACATTTACGTTAGCGGAATTACTAAGACAGTTGCTGGTTTTAATTATCGGCATTCCGGTAATATTTATTTTATTTCCGCACCTTACTGTTTTCATGCTGCTCACATTTCCAGTGCTCGTGTTGGCAGCACTATTTTTTGGAAAGTTCATTCGCAAGCTGTCAAAGAAAACACAAGATCAATTGGCAAATTCAAATGTAATTGT
>JALOMN010000274.1 GCA_025455445.1 Cyclobacteriaceae bacterium | reverse complement strand
TAAATAGATTCTAGTATCAAGACAAAAGACTAAAGATTAATTGGTATTATGTCTTTTGTCTAACGTCTTCTGGCTACTCATGAGAACGTTTTATACAATCATACTGCTTGTGCTTTCAAACACCTTCATGACTTTTGCATGGTATGGTCATTTGAAATTCAATGAAATGAAGTGGGGTGCAAGCTTGCCGCTAATCACCGTAATTCTGATTAGTTGGGGCATAGCACTTTTTGAATATCTGCTGCAAGTGCCTGCAAACCGGATTGGATTTAAAAATTATGGAGGACCATTTTCTTTATTGGAGTTAAAGGTAATTCAGGAGGTAATCACACTCGTTGTATTTGTAGCATTCTCAGTTCTTTTTTTCAAGACGGAAACATTTCGATGGAATCACATACTCGGATTCATTTTCCTGATTCTGGCCGTTTACTTTGTATTTAAAAAGTAACCACGCTATAAGTTCGAAATTACTTTACTTCCTGACCGGGTCGTGTTTTCCATCGCTCGTGCATCCATACCCATTGTTCAGGATGTTGCCGCACTACTTCTTCGGTTACTCGGGTGAAGTTCTGTGTGTTGGTTATTAAATCCTGTTCTTCATCTCCGGTTATTACCAAGGGTATCTCAGGCAATATATGCATGTGTTGTTTGCCATCATCACCCAAAAAAATATACGTGGGCACTACCGCTGCACCGGTGCGCAATGCCAATATAGTTGCTCCGATAGGAGTGTAGGCTTTCATACCAAAAAAATCTACAAAGCGACCCTTCAGGAAACGAATATCCTGATCAATCAAAATCGCAATGGACCCACCCGACTTCAATGCTTTAAAGAGTCTCACACTTTCCTTGCCTCTTTCTATCGCAATGGCTCCGTAGGCATTGCGATATTGAACGAGCAACTCGTTGAGTTTAGCATCTTTTAGAGCAGTGCCCACAATGTTAGGATTTAAACCACGCAACGCCATGTTGGTTATTTGTAAATCAAACGCCCCAACGTGTGAGGTTAGAAACATAACTCCTTTGCCCTTGGCATATGCATTCTCATAATTCTCAATTCCATGTGTAACCAGAAATTTATTAAGATCATTAATGGTGCGCACACGTAAAGAGCGAATTACATCACCCGCATTTTTACCCATCATTACAAATACCTGCTTACTTAACTTTACAATTTCCTGTGGTGTTTTATCATTACCGAATGCGAGGCCCAAATGATAAATAGTAAGGTTTCTTGATTTGGACGAAAAGGAATACGCCAGTCGGCCGAGTGCACCACATACTGATAACCACATTCTTCGAGGCATCAGGTTTGAGGTAAAAATCAAAAATTTGATAAACCAATATAGAAAGGCATATTTAATCCGCTTTTTAAATGGTCTTTTTTCCATAACAGTTTTGCAAAGATACGAGTAGCTTTGATTAAATTTATTTCGAAACGGCAATGAAAAAACTATACCTGGTACGACATGCGAAATCAAGTTGGGATGACCCAGACCTTCCTGACTTCGACAGACCACTTAATAAGCGAGGTAAAAAAGATGCGCCCAGAATGGCCAAACGTTTAAAAGAGAAACGCGTCACTCCCGATTTCATGATTTCCAGTCCGGCCAAACGTGCATTAGATACCTGTAAAGAATTTGCCAAAATTCTCGACTTCGATAAAAGTAAGATTACTGAAGTCCGAAGTCTATATCATGCAAATGAAGATCAATTGTTGAATGTGCTCAGAAAATTAAAAGACCTGCCACGAGATACTGAGGAAGTTGTTTTGCTATTTGGGCATAATCCGGGCCTTACTGAATTTGCCAATGCACTATTAAATACCTACATCGATAATATTCCCACCTGCGGAATTGTTTCTGCCACACTGAATATTACTAAATGGAAAGAGGCAGAATTTGGCTGTGGTCAACTAGAGTTTTTTGATTTTCCTAAAAACGGGGAGTAACAAATTTTTTTTGTGCTTGCTATAATTTATAAGATACCGGTAAGTAATCTTTAGCACGCCTTTTCAAAATGCCTACTTCAGTAAACCGATAACCAAACATAAATTTTAGCATTGAATTGGTATTGGTAATATCCACGTTTTCAAATCGGTTATTACGTGATTGGATTATCAGACTGATGCCTCCAAAAATCCGGTCACTGTTATGCCCAACAGACACACGGATGTCATTAAATGTATTTATTGAAATATTGTAATGTTCTAGTCCATCGGCTGGTTTATAGTATATCCAATTATGTGAAGGGCCAATCGAAAAAGCACCATTAATAAAAAATGATCGGTAGACCAGTGTATACGTATATCCACCCGCAATACTTAACGTTGTGTTTCGCATTAATTTGAAATCAGAACTGCTGCCTGCCTGCGTAGTTGATTGAGTGATGATGGCCGAATCGGCTTGCAGCGCAAATGTGTTGAGATTACCTGTGATAATAAAAGACCCTACACTTTTAAGTTGCCGCTCTGAATAATTGTATGCTGATTTTAAAGAAAATTTATCCTTATTGAGTGCATAAATTCCATTTATACCTCTGTTTGTCAATTCAATATCTGGCCTTTTAACAATCACCTCTGCTGCAGGATCACTGCGATCGGGAAAATAAAAACCAGTATACTTCTGACTGTATGCATTAAGACCCCAGCCATTACCCAAAAAATTCAGATGAAACTCCCGCACATCCGTAGTGCCAAAAGTATTTGTGCTTTTTTCATTAATGGGTAATGCAAATGAGAGTTCGGCAGCAATTTCAAACAAGAATACCCCTAACCCTAAACTATATGAGTTATTAGGTTTGTATTTTACTGCCTGATCTTTGTTGTCGCGATTTTTAATATCGAATGAAAGTGTACGTCTTCGCACCAATGGCCAGATAAAATATTTATCATGAAATTTTTCAATATACTCCGTGGCTGTGGTGTCAGCGTTGGTGGTATTTTGCGCGTGTAGCGGTGCTGCTACCAAACCTACAATTACATAAACAACTATGCACCGAATCATTCCTTAAAGAATATATTCGCTCAAATCTCTGTTCTTCACTAATCCGCTTAGCTTATCCTTCACCATATCACCGCTGATTTTAATCTGTGAGTTGGCCTTTATTTTATCTGGTACATCAAACAAAAACTCATTCAATAACTTACTCATTACGGTGTGCAATCTGCGGGCACCAATATTTTCGATTTCAGCATTAATTTCAAAAGCAGCTCTGGCAATTTCAAAAATTGCCTCTTCAGAAAAATCAACTGCCACATCTTCCGCTTCAAAGAGCGCTTTATACTGCTTTATCAACGCATTTTTAGGCTCTGTAAGTATGCGCACAAAATCATCTTGCGTAAGATTGGTAAGTTCAACCCTAATCGGAAATCTTCCTTGTAGTTCAGGAATCAAATCAGAAGGTTTAGAAACGTGAAAGGCACCAGCCGCTACAAATAAAACATGATCCGTTTTGATTACACCATGCTTCGTATTCACTGTGCTTCCTTCCACAATGGGAAGTAAATCTCGCTGCACTCCTTCGCGACTTACATCGGGGCCGCTGCCCCCCTTCTTGCCAGCACCTGAAGCAATCTTATCTATTTCATCAATAAAAATAATTCCCGCATCTTCTGCTTTGCGAATAGCTTCTTCTTTAACCTCATCCATGTCGATGAGTTTAGTAGCCTCTTCTTCCAATAATATTTTTCGGGCTTCACTTACTGTTACTTTACGTTTCTTAGCCTTCTTGGGCATCATGCCACTAAGCATGTCCTGCAAATTCATCATAGACACTTCATCCATCATGCCTGCACCAATCATTCCCACACCCGGACCGCCACTTTGCCTTAC
>JALOMN010000273.1 GCA_025455445.1 Cyclobacteriaceae bacterium | reverse complement strand
CCCATCCTCGCCGTGATCCCTTAAATGCTCAAGATGTGCTTTCACAGTTGCATCGCCCTGCTTCACGATATTTTCCATCACGCTTTCCTCGTCGTATGGTTCCGCCTCTCTTTCTATTATTGATATCCCACTCGTGAACACAGAAAATTCCCACTCTACCCGAAAGCACAAATTGGTACTTTTTGATTTTGATGGTACACTCACCCACAAGGATACCTTGTTTGAATTCACCCGTTATGCTGTTGGCAATGCCCGGTTTATTTTTGGTTTAATGGTGTTGGCCCTTCCCCTGGTACTTCAAAAGTTAAAAGTAGTTACCGCGCAACAGGCTAAAGAAATATTTTTATCACATTACTTTGGCAATACCTCTTTAGAAGATTTTAATGCGCTTTGTAATTCGTTTTGCGCTGAGGTGCTGCCATCGCTGATACGACACAAAGCGATGGATGCCATTCTTCAACATCAAAAAGAAGGCGGCAGAATCATTATTATTTCGGCCTCTCCCGCTAACTGGATACGACCGTGGGCTTCGAAATATAAGATCGAGACCATCGCAACAGAACTGGAGATTCAAAACAACCGGCTAACCGGAAAAATTGCAGGTGCTAATTGTAACGGTGAAGAAAAGGTAAATCGATTGAAAGCAATGGTTGATATCACCCAATACGACACAATCATTGCCTATGGTGATACTGCCGGTGATCTGCCCATGCTGAACCTTGCTAACAAAAAATTCTTTAAACCATTTCGGTAAACGAACCTCGTGATTTGCAGATGGCAAAATCTGGTGTTGATTTTTCTTACTCACAGGGTGGGTCTAGATAAGAAAATGTAGTTTTAGGTTTTCAAAATATCTTTCATGGTATACGATTTTATCTTTTGGCTATTCTGGACTGCCTTTGCAATTATCTTTTATACATACATCGGCTACGGCATTCTTATATTCCTGTTTGCGAAACTTTTTGGGAAAAATAAACCTGCACAAATTCCGAATGATGAAGCGCTTCCGCACGTCACGCTCATTTACATCGCCACCAAAATCAATAACACATTGGCGCTTGATTATCCGAAAGAAAAACTTGCTATATGGGTGGTGGCCGATGGCTCTACTGACCAGACGGTATCTATCTGTAAGGAGTTTAAGGAAGTGGAAGTATTTTATGAAGAAGCCCGAAGGGGTAAAATCCATGCGGTGAACCGGGTAATTAAGCTGGTGAAATCTCCGATCGTTATTTTCTCTGATGCAAACACCTTTGTAAATAAAGAAGGACTGAAAAATATGGTGCGTCATTTTCAGTTTGCGAATGTGGGTGGTGTTGCCGGTGAAAAAAGAATCCTCAGCAAAGAAGAAGATCAGGCTTCGGGTGCGGGCGAGGGATTATATTGGAAATATGAATCTGCCCTTAAGACACTGGACTCGCAACTTACCACAGCCATTGGCGCTGCGGGCGAATTATTTGCAGTAAGAACGGAATTGTTTCAACCACCTACGGCTGACACGATCATCGAAGACTTTGTCGTGTCAATGAAAATTGTGGCAGCGGGCTATCGGTTTGTATATGAACCCAATGCGTATGCGATAGAAACCGCTTCGGCAAGCATTGAAGAAGAGTGGAAGCGCAAGGTGCGCATAAGTGCAGGTGGTATTCAGGCAATTTTCAGACTGCCTGAATTATTGAATGTATTTAAGTATGGCTTTGTAACATGGCAATATGTTTCGCACCGTGCCATGCGTTGGAGTATCGCTCCGCTTTCACTGGCGATTCTATTGGTTGCGAATATTTTTCTGATTGCTGCGTCACCCTTTTACCTCCTCGTTTTTATCGGACAAGTTTGTTTCTATTCGCTGGCCACCGCTGGCCATGTGTTGCGCGAGAAAAAATTGAAGAACAAATTTATTTTTGTGCCCTACTATTTCACGATGATGAATCTCTCAGTGTTTGCCGGTGCTAAGCGCCTGATGCGCAGACAACAGTCTGCAGTTTGGGATAAGGCAAAGCGGGCAGAAGGTTAATTAAAATCCTCTAAGGGGATCTCTTGTTCTTCCTGTTGAGGTACTTAAACGCATCCACCATCATAAATGTGCCGGTGATGCCCGTGATGCCGCCCGTTACCAACAACACTTTTCCGGCATCATCATATTTTCTTCCCAGCATAAGGCCTCCCGCAATTGTAACAGAGTAGCCTATGGTGGCGACTAAAATCCCCTTTTTAAATTTCTTTTGTGAGACATCCAGATTTAATTGAATCTGGTCGACATCTGTGCGGAGTTTTAAAATCTCATTTTTCAGAGAATCTACATCTGCCTGTGTTCGCTCCTGTCCTTTTGCAATTATCGACAGGAAAAGAATAGCACCAACTAAAAGCCACTTCATACCAACTATTTGACAACGAAAATAAAACTAATTATCGATCGAGCCAACTTTTAAATGCCTTGGCTTTTTCACGGCTTACCGATAATTCCTGATCGCATGGTTGATTCAATTTTATTTCTAATCTAGAACTAATAAGTCCTTTGACTTCCAAAATGCTTTCAATGTGTATTATAAACCTGCGACTGATTCTGAAGAACTGATTGGGATCCAATGTCGACTCCAGATCTTCAAGCGTATGATCAATCAAATGCTTTCTGTTTTCTTTTTTGGTTACGAGATAGGTGGCTTTTCCATCGGCATAAAAATAGGCAGTGTCGTTTACTTGTTTAAACTGTAGTTTATTACCTGCCTTTATTAAGAACCGTTCGCGATAATTTCGTGCAGATTTCCGAAGAAATTCATTGAGCATTTTAACTTCATCCGCTCCAATTGTTTGTGGCTTCGACATACGTTTAAACTTGTCTAATGCCTTCTGTAAATCCTGCTTTTGTATAGATCGGTGTGCTTATTTCTGTTTTTTTAAATGCCTCAAAGCTCTTTCCGTCAGCAAGCTGTATATCCAGCATCAGCAGCTCAACAGCTTTACCTGATTGGTAAAATTGAACCAGCCCCTCCACACTATCTACTTGTTCAGTAATTGTAATGGTTGGTTCACATTCTTTAAGCAATGCAACCAGGCGTTCGGAGGCAAGTGGCTCATCTTCGGCTTTTACTTCCTTTTCCTGGAGTTTATTCGAAACCGTGAGTGAACTGTTTTCCGATTTCAACATAATTTCCAATGGAGATTTTTTTGAAATCACATTATGTTTAATTGCATTTTCTATCAGCATCTGCAAGACAACCGGTGGCACATAATATTTATCCGTATCGCAGGTAATATTATTTAGCACGACCAGGTTTTCACCAAACCTGATTTTCAATAAAAACAAATAGGACTCTAAAAATTCAAGTTCTTCTTTTAAGGTAACTACCTTTTTATCCTGATTGTAGAGAAGATACCGATATACATTAGAGAGCTGCCCGATAAATTTTGCAGAGGTATCTGCATCTTTATACACCAGTGAGGATAACACATTGAAACAATTAAAAAGAAAATGTGGGTTGATCTGATTGCGCAAAGCCTCAAACTGAGCTTCGGCTGTTATCTTTTTCAGTTGTTCAGCCTCTACCTGTGTTTTCTTCAGCTTATCCATAAAATAAACAATCGCATTCACACAATTCAAAAAGAGATTGACACGAAAGCCAAAAGCCATTAGCAGTGTAAGGTGTGAGGCATCTACCCGAATTGGAAGACCCAACAAAGGATAGAGTGCTTCCATTGTTACAAAGCATACCGCTGCAACATTTACTACGCTGAAAAGAAATAAAATAAGAAGCGGATGTATTTTACTTTTAAAGAACTGATGAAGTTTTGTGAGATGATTCTGCACGATACGGTTAAGTTCCCACACACCCATCACCACAACCAAAAGCAACGCAAACAATCCCAGTGCAGGCACTTCAAAGTCAAATAACCTATCACCCACCGTATAACGGATGTTGAAATAGGAATAGACTGCAAGAGCCAGAATAAATATAAAACGATAACGTACCTGAAACACTGTGATTATTATTTAGAAGCGAAACTAATAAATGATTTTGAGAGGATAAGAAGAAGTCCCGCCTTGCAGCGGGACTTTCTTCACCATAACCCCTATAACCTAACCTACTATAAAATACCTTGTGGAATCAACACTTTGTCAATCACATGAATTACACCATTCGTTGCATGAACGTTCAACAGTGCAGGTACCAATTTCGCAGCAGGATTGCTTGAAATGGCATCTGTGATGGTAAGGTTGGTTACACTAACCGTTACATTTTGGTTGAGTGTCGTCACTGAACCATTAGAAAGATCAGAAGAAAATACGCGCGCACCTACAATGTGATGTTGTAACACCTGGGCAAGTTTTGCATTTCCAATTTTAGTTTCCAATTCATTCATATTGGCCACATTAAGTGCAGTGTATAAAGACTGGAATGCAGCGTCTGTCGGAGCAAAAACAGTCAGGTTTCCTGCTGCGCCAGCAGCATCTAATAATGCAGGAACTTTAACAAGGGCAGCTACAAGTTGTGTAAACTGAGCTGGATTAGCGCCAGCAAAATCAGTTGCAATCTGTGCGATTGTTTTGTCTGGAGGTAACAAGGTGCGGTCAATTACATGCACTACACCATTAGAAGCAGTAATGTCTGTTGTAGTCACTTTGGTTGTACCATTGATGAACACACCCGCAGTGCCTTTGCTCAAATAAATGCTTTTTCCATTTGCTGTAGCTGCTGCTGAGCTGCCATTAGCAATACCTGCTGCTAACACTTCTGCTCCTAATACGTGATACGTTAACACTGCATCTAATGTAGCGCGGTTAGGCAATGTAGTAATACCTGCTGCTGCAAACGCTGCATTGGTAGGTGCAAATAATGTTTTCTTGGTGCTGGACAATAAAGTGGTAAGTACACTTGGCGATGCTGCTTTTACAGCGGCAATCAGCGTAGTGAAATTCTTGTTAAAGAATGCAGGAGCCACAATGGTACCTACGATTGGAGTGATAGAAGGTGGAACAAGTACTGCATCAATTACATGAACCACACCGTTGGTAGCACGTACATCTGCAGTAGTAACGCTTACTGTGCCGTTGAAACGAATTCCACCGGACGTGCTCACTGTGATATCTTCTCCACCTACGGTGGTTACAGGTCCTGCTGTTAACTGGGTAGATAAAACTGCTGCTGAACTTACTACATGATATTCTAATACATCACGAAGTACGTCTTCTGGAATATCATCCAGACTGGTTTGTCCAATAGCGGTTAATAATGATGCAAATGCTGTGTTGGTTGGAGCAAATACTGTAAACTGTCCGCTGCCTTGTAACGTGCTTACCAGGTCAGGATATTTGGTGAGCGCGGCAACCAAAGTTGAAAGGTTTGGATTTCCTTGCGCCAATGCCACAATATCTTGTGTAGGCTGAGCTTCATTATCATCTTCGTCACAGCTTGCCAGAAAGACAACGCTGAACACGATCATCATCATGCTGGCAGCCAGCCTGGAGATGTTTAAAAATTGAAATCTGTTTTTCATATGATGTAAATTGTTTAGTGTTTGCGTATAAAAACTAAACAGAGCCTAAAAGGATTTTGCGCTCTGGCATAAGCCGTAAGATTTAGGGTGTGATTGGTAAGAATGGCGGAGCGAATCGTTAAGCCCGAATCAGGCTAATCGTTCGCTAACAGGGGTTATGAGTTATTTTACCCGTTTAATTTATTTTAGATGATAATTACACATGGATGAAAACATCAAAAACCATAACATGACTGTGCCAAAACACTTTAGGATCACCCTGTTTCTTTTACTAAGTCTTTACTCAATCGCTGGCTTCGGGTACCCAACACCAAAGAAAAAGAATGTATACGTGCTGGTTCATGGTGCCTGGCATGGCGGATGGTGTTGGCAAAAAATGACAATGCTTTTGCGAGAACAGGGTCATGAGGTGCATACTCCCACGCTTACCGGACTCGGTGAACGATCGCATCTGCTTAATCCAAACATCGATCTCAATACTCACATTCAGGATGTAGTTTCACTTTTTGAATTTGAAGATCTTACTGATGTGATACTGGTGGGTCACAGTTATGCGGGGATGGTAATTACAGGTGTTGCGGAAAAAATTCCAGGGCGCATTCGACAACTTGTTTACCTGGATGCGTTTCTTCCGGAAGATGGTAAAGCACTCAGAGATTACGCGCCTCCTTCGTCTCCGCCCACGGGAGAAGTATCGTGGCGTGTAAAAGCATTTACTGATGCAAAAGGATTTGGTGTTACCGATCCGAAAGACATTGCATGGGTGAATTCAAGACTTACTGATCAGCCGGGCAAAACCATGGGTCAGCCGGTGCGTGTTTCCGGGGTTGCCGATAAAATCCAAAAGAGTTTTATTCTACTTTCCGATTCGCCCTGGTTTATAGAGGCTTCGGAACGTGCACAACGCAAGGGCTTTACATTATTTAAATTGCCTGATGCTGGCCACGATGGAATGATTACAAAACCGAAAGAACTTACCGGTATTTTAGTTAAGCTATAACGCTTCGCTTGAATAGTATGTCGCACTTGCAATCAGTTATGTTACTTTCTGCACACCGGCAGCACAAAAACTGGTAATGCATTTATTGCGCTGACTGGACATTCATCGTATTAATACTCCGGTTAACGGAAACACAATCAATCACTTTATATGCTTTAGCACTTTTGCATCGCATATCCATTGTAACACAAAGGAAATGCGAATTCGTATATTCGTTCCAACTAACCCACTATCAATTATGAAAAAACATCAAATATGAACTTCACATCCATATCTCCCGATAATGGAGATAATTACAGCATTTTTGATTTGAGCCTCAAAGGCGGTTACTTCTTTATGGATAATGTAACCGTTGGACTTAATCTGGGTTACCAAAAGCTTGATGATTTCACAATCAGCACATTCGGGTTATTCGGTCGGTATTATTATAAAGGAAAGTTTTTTGGTGGTACGGGTTTTAATGTGATTAAATATGAAAACCAGGACAGCCAAACTTCTATTCCTTTTGAATTAGGTTATGCTGCATTTATAACTGAAAATATTGCTGTTGAGCCCTCTTTGAATTTGGGTATTGCAGAAGATAACACTTCGTTTGGTTTGCGCGTAGGTTTCTCTCTTTATCTTAACCGATAGTTCTCTCTTTATTTCCGGGATTTTTAATAGCCAAAAATTGTATCAACCTGTTGAGAAGGACTCAACAGGTTGATTTTTTTGTCCCTTCTGTTAGGTGTGATAAATGAAATATTTACTGAACATTTTAATCGTTCCATTGATCAGAAATTGAGTAAGTGAAAGCGCCAGGTGCTTTATCAAATCATAGGCTGGCAACGCATTACTTCTCGTACATCAGTTCTTTTACTTTCTCTTTATCTTCTTTCTCGTTCTTCAGGTCGAACATCGTGCCGAATATATGATCCCACAGGGTAGAGCTCACACCAAAACCACAATGTTCATCTTTGTAGTGATGCAGGTGATGGTTGCGCCATAAAGCGCGCATCCATTTGAATGG
>JALOMN010000272.1 GCA_025455445.1 Cyclobacteriaceae bacterium | reverse complement strand
CCCGTTATTCTGACAATCTGATTTTTACATTTTAAAGTTTGCGCTATACGCAAGACAAGGCATCGTTCACTATTCTGAACGACAATAGACATTTTAGAATTTAATCAGGCATTTCATCCTTTATCAATTCTAATAGCATTTATGTTAGACAAGATCATTCTATACTCAATAAAAAATAAACTGGTGATTGGTTTACTCACACTGGCATTGGCTGGATGGGGAACGTATTCACTCACGCAGTTGCCTATTGATGCCGTACCAGATATTACGAATAATCAGGTGCAGGTTATCACGCTAAGTCCTTCACTGGCTGCACAGGAAGTGGAGCGGCTTATCAGTTTTCCGGTAGAGCAAACAATGGCCACAATACCGGAGATAAAAGAAATCCGAAGCATATCACGCTTTGGTCTTTCTGTAGTCACTATCGTTTTTCATGATGACATTGATGTTTTCTGGTCAAGGCAGCAGGTGAATGAACGGCTGGCAGAAGCACGGAACCAGATACCAGATGGAATAGGTAATCCTGAGATGGCTCCTATCACTACGGGTCTTGGAGAAATTTATCAATACCTCATTCGTCCAGAAAAAGGATTCGAAAAAAAATACGATGCTGCCGAACTGCGAACTATTCAGGATTGGATTGTGCGAAGACAATTGCTTGGCACACCTGGCGTAGCAGATGTTAGCAGTTTTGGAGGATTTCTGAAACAATACGAAGTAGCCTTAGACCCAGATAAACTGAGAAGTTACAATTTGGGTATTGCTGATGTTTTCACTGCGCTTGAAAAGAATAATCAAAACACAGGTGGTGCTTATATCGATAAAAAGCCCAATGCCTGGTTCATTCGTAGCGAGGGTTTAATCAGCTCCATTGAAGACATCGGAAAGATTGTTGTAAAGAACACGTCCGCTGGTGTTCCTATACTCATTCGGAATGTGGCAGAAGTGCGCTTTGGCTATGCAAATCGTTATGGCGCCATGACTTACAACAACGAGGGTGAAGTGGTAGGCGCACTTGTGCTGATGTTGAAAGGAGAAAATTCCAATGCAGTTGTTACACGTGTAAAGGAGCGCATGGAGCAAATCAAAAAAACGTTGCCGGAAGGTGTAGTCATTGAGCCATTCCTTGATCGTAGTAATCTTGTCAATCGTGCTATTGGAACGGTGGAGAAAAACCTGATTGAAGGTGCGTTGATTGTCATCTTTGTGCTGGTGCTTTTCTTAGGTAATCTTAGAGCGGGATTAATTGTAGCTTCTGTAATTCCTCTGGCGATGTTGTTTGCAGTCTCGCTCATGCACTTGTTTGGTGTGTCTGGAAATTTGATGAGCCTCGGTGCCATCGATTTTGGATTGATTGTGGATGGCGCAGTAATCATTGTAGAAGCAACCATGCACCAACTTGGTCTGAGAAGTATATCGCGCAGGATGACGCAAGCTGAAATGGATATTGAGGTATATGATTCTGCTTCCAAGATTAGAAACTCAGCTGCCTTTGGTGAAATTATTATCCTGATTGTTTACTTACCAATACTCGCGCTGGTGGGTATTGAAGGAAAAATGTTCAAGCCAATGGCGCAGACGGTGAGTTTTGCAATACTCGGTGCCTTCATTTTTTCACTGACATACGTGCCCATGATGTCGGCACTCTTCCTAAGTAAGAACCCACAACACAAGCGTAACTTCTCTGATAAGATGATGGACTTCTTTCAGCGTCTGTATCAGCCCATCATCAATGGTGCATTGAAAAGAAAAATGTTGGTGATTGCCATAGCCGTTGTACTCTTCGTTGGAAGTTTGTTCCTATTCGCGAACATGGGTGGGGAGTTTATTCCCACGCTCGAAGAAGGCGACTTTGCTGTAGAAACGCGTGTGCTTACCGGAAGTAGTCTTACGCATACAGTGGATGCTTCTTTAAAAGCAGGAGAAATACTCATGCGTGAATTCCCGGATGAGGTGAAGGAGGTAGTAGGCAAAATTGGTGCAGGAGAAATTCCAACTGACCCTATGCCAATTGAAGCGTGTGATTTGATGGTGATTCTGAAAGATAAAAGTGAATGGAAAAAGGCTGATAATCGTGAAGAGCTCGCTGAGAAAATGGGGGAAGCACTGGAGGTTATACCAGGTGTAAACTTTGGTTTTCTTCAACCTATACAAATGCGTTTCAATGAATTAATCTCCGGAGTGCGGCAGGATGTAGCTGTAAAAATATTTGGTGAAGACCTTGATGTGCTAACAGATTTATCAAAACAAGTTGCAGGCATTGCCGCAGGTATTGAAGGTGGAAGAAGTTACAGGTCTGCCTCAAATCGTTGTACATATTGACCGCGATGAAGTGGCCAGATTTGGACTAGATATTGAAACTATTAATCAAGCCATAAGCACCGCATTTGCAGGACAGAGTGCGGGTGTAGTGTACGAAGGTGAGAGGCGTTTTGATCTTGTAGTTCGGCTGACAAAAGAAAATCGTCAGGGCATCGAGAACGTACAGAATCTTTTTATTACGACACCAACAGGTAATCAAGTTCCGCTTGATCAAGTTGCCAGTGTTGAATTTAAACTTGGCCCCAATCAGATACAACGCGAAGATGCCAAGCGCAGAATCATAGTAGGGTTCAATGTTCGTGGTCGAGATGTGGCCAGCATTGTGGAGGAGCTTCAGCAAAAAATAGAAAAGCAAATTGATTTTCCTCCAGGATACTATCCAACGTATGGAGGACAATTTGAGAATCTGAAAGAAGCACAGGCAAGGCTTTCGATCGCTGTACCCGTTGCTCTTCTGCTGATTTTAACCTTACTGTTTTTCACGTTCGGCTCATTGAAACAATCCATTCTCATTTTCATGGCTATACCAATGGCAGCCATTGGAGGAGTGTTTGCTTTGTTGTTGCGTGGAATGCCGTTTAGTATTTCGGCAGGTATCGGGTTCATCGCATTGTTTGGTGTAGCGGTACTTAATGGAATTGTGCTGATAGCCGAATTCAATCGGCTGAAGAAAGAAGGGCTTACTGACTTATACGACATCGTAAGAAAGGGCACTCAAATTCGTCTTCGCCCTGTGTTAATGACGGCTGCCGTTGCATCCCTTGGCTTTTTGCCAATGGCATTGGCCACCAGCGCGGGTGCCGAGGTACAGAAGCCACTGGCTACTGTTGTCATCGGAGGATTGATCAGTTCAACGGTGTTGACATTGATCGTACTTCCATGCCTTTATATCTATTTCGAAAAAATTAATATTTCTATGAAAACAATCAGATTGATTTTAATCCCTGTATTGCTTTCTGTGGGTATTTCCACTCAGGCACAAGAGGGAATCAAAGAAGTAAAATTGTATTCAACACACGAAGCCTTTGTTAAGGATAAGCCTTATAAAGTTGTTCGGGTAAAAGATTGTAAAGATGCTTTGAAAGAAACACCGAATGCTAAGCTGACGATTAGTGGAATTGATGAAACGCTAACGATTCAGTATGGATCACTTGCCGGATACAGTATTGGATCAGACCGCTACAGGGCTTTTGGAAACAAGGGTCTTTTCAAATCGTATGGTTACTACAAAATACTGGACGATTCATGTCTCGTGACATACTCAAAGCGGGTCTATCATTACAAAACAGGACGTGGGCTAAATTACTACTATAGTAGGTATTTGGATTCTCCCATTCAGCATCTTTGGATGAAACCCATTCGGGAGGATTTTACCGACAAGCCTAAGTTTGTTCAAAGTGTAAAGACCGTTTTTAAATCTTACTATCCCTCACTCTATTTAAGCGATAAGTCGTCAGGAATGGTACTGTTCAATAAACTCTATTGCGACTCCAATCTTTAAGTTATGAAGAAATATTTTTTAGCAACACTATTCCTGCTTATGACCCTGATAGGGAAGTCGCAGCAATTGCTTACACTCGAACAGGCTATAGAATCAGCACTGCAAAAAAATGAAGGTGTTCAGGCAGCACGCTACAACATAGAGTCACAAAAAGCTTTGAAAAAAACGGGGTTCGATCTTCCGAAAACAAATGTGTCTTTGCTCTATGGCCAATACAACAGTTATGCAAAAAATGACAATAATCTGACGGTTACACAAACTATTCCTTTTACTGCCTTTGGTAGTCAGGGTGCGTTGAACAGATCCCTTGTGGCATCCAGTGAATTGAAAAAAGCTGCCACGGAGAACGAACTGATTTTTCAGGTGAAGCAGGTCTATTACCAGTTAGCTTTTCTGAGAGCTAAACAAAAATTGCTAGAGCAACAGGATAGTATCTACGGGGGTTTTCTGAAAGCTGCATCACTTCGATATAAAACAGGCGAAGCTAATTTGCTGGAACAAGCTACTGCGGAATCACAACGCAATGAAGTTAGAAACTTGCTGTCAAAAAATCAGGCTGATCAGTTGGTGATTCGTAACCAATTGAAAACACTCATCAATAGCGAAGAGTTGCCAGACATAACCGATGCTGAGTTGAACCAAATTTCGTTTAGCAATACACCGGATAGTGTAGCCGTTCAAGCCAATCCTTCGGCAAGGTACATGCAACAGCAAATGCAGGTGGCAAAGAATGAGAAGAAAGTAGAGGCTGCTAAGGCTGCTCCTGAAGTCATGCTTGGTTTCTTTACGCAAACGCTAATTGGCATACAGGACGCGGAATCTGGTTCAGGGGCAATAGCCTCTTCCAGCGATCGATTCACCGGCTTTCAAGTTGGGCTCTCTATTCCATTATGGTTTGTTCCGCAGCAGGGGCGTGTCAAGGCTGCTGAGTACAACCGACAAGCAGCAGAGAGTAATTACCAGTACTATCATAAAACACTGCAAGGACAATACCAGCAAGCCATGCAGGAGTACACCAAAAACAAAAACAGTCTGGAATACTACACTACTTCGGCATTACCCAACGCAGAACTTATTCTAAAGCAAACATTACTTGCCTTTAGCAATGGGGAGATTGGGTATGCTGAATATTTGTTAGGTGTTCAAAAGGCTATCGCCATAAAAGAAGGTCACCTCCAAACACTGAACGATTACAATCAGTCCATTATCTACATTGAATTTTTGTCAGGCAATAAATAACAGAACAAAATGAAAACCATCTATAAATTACTAAGTCTCTTACTATTATTCTATATATCAACCCTGCTGATCTCGTGTGGTAACAATGCCACGGAAGCGGCAGCCGAGGAGCATCATGATGAAGAGGAGAATACCGTAGAACTCACACCTGAACAGATAAAGACCGCAGGTATTCAATTCGGTAAAGTTGAACAAAAACAAATCAGTGGAACCATTAAGGTTAATGGTGTACTCGATGTTCCTCCACAACAACTGGTAAGTGTTTCAGCTCCATTAGGCGGATTTCTTAAAAGCACTGTGCTGCTCCAAGGTTCAAGAGTTATCAAGGGGCAATTGATTGCAGTAATTGAAAATCCTGAATACATTCAACTACAACAAGACTACTTGGAAGCTAAGAATCAGTTTGATTTTGCGCTGGCTGACTATGAACGGCAGCAAGAACTTGCTAAGGAAAATGTGAATGCGCAAAAAACCTTGCAACAAGCAAAGACAACCTATCAAAGTTGGTTAGCTAAAAAGAACGGTTTATTAGCCAAACTCAAACTAATCAATATTGATATTGTGACCCTTGAAACAGGAACAATCTCCAGCACATCAAATATTTATTCAACAATTACAGGCTATGTTACAGAAGTAAATGTGAACATCGGCATGTTTGTGAATCCCAGCGACATACTCTTTGAGATTGTGGATACAGAGCATTTGCATGCTGAGTTGATAATTTTTGAGAAGGATGTTCGTAAGATTAAAATCGGACAAAAGGTAAGGTTTACGCTTGCCAATGAAATTACGGAACGCATGGCGACTGTGTACTTGATCGGAAGGGAGATTAGTTCTGACAGAACCATTCGTATTCACTGTCATATCGATAAGGAAGATAAAGATTTGTTGCCAGGCATGTACCTAAAGGCTATTGTAGAAACAGGTGGCGCTGCGGTATCTGCATTGCCGAATGAAGCTATCATCGATTACCAGGGGAAGAAATATATTTTCATTAAAACCAAAGAAGGTCATGAGCATGAAGAAGAAACAAGTACAAACGAATCGCAAGAAGGTGCTG
>JALOMN010000271.1 GCA_025455445.1 Cyclobacteriaceae bacterium | reverse complement strand
TGTAACGCAACATTTCATGCTCGCTGTGGTGCGAGTTGAACACCGGATGCGAAAGTACTGGTGACGTTCTCACTAATGATGCTGGCAGAGCAGAAGTAGTGATTGAAGTATTCAGCGTGGTAGAACCAAATACATTTAAAATATTTTGTATGTCGTGGATGTTGGTTGTTTCATCTAACGAAACACCCACGTGATTGCTACCGAAGTAACGGAAGTTGATACCTGCAGCTTCTGCTTTCTGTTTGATTGAATTTTTATCAGCTACTTCAATTTTCAATGTATCGAAGTAGTGTTTGTTTACCTGCTTAATGC
This sequence comes from Cyclobacteriaceae bacterium, assembly GCA_025455445.1. Taxonomy (GTDB): domain Bacteria; phylum Bacteroidota; class Bacteroidia; order Cytophagales; family Cyclobacteriaceae; genus ELB16-189. The sequence goes on along the minus strand of JALOMN010000271.1, from coordinate 5,279 downwards.
CAAGTTGCTTCAATCCGTTGTCGAGAAGTTGTGCTAGGCCGTGAATACGACCTGCAATTTTCTTTAATCCATCCGGACCATGATATACGGCATACATACTTGCCATCACAGAAAGCAACACTTGTGCTGTGCAAATATTTGAAGTGGCTTTTTCTCTGCGAATATGCTGCTCGCGGGTTTGCAACGCCATGCGATACGCGGGATTGCCCTGTGCATCTACCGAAATACCAATGATACGTCCCGGAATTTGTCTTTTGAATTCGTCTTTGGTAGCGAAGAATGCAGCATGCGGTCCGCCAAAACCCATTGGCACACCAAAACGCTGTGAGTTACCTACCACCACATCTGCACCCATTTCTCCGGGCGATTTCATGAGCAATAAACTCATGAGGTCTGTACCCATTACAACATATGCATCATTTTCATGCGCAGACGCAATGAAAGAAGTATGATCTTTTATTTCACCATTGTTATCAGGATTTTGTAGATACACCGCAAATAAATCAGCACGGGTGATATCCAGTTTGCTGGCATCACCGATTTCAAGATTTACACCAATAGGAGCAGAGCGTGTAAGCAACAAATCAATTACTTGAGGAAAAGTATTTTCATCTACAAAAAATGTAGAGGCATTTTTCTTACTGGGTTTACGTGAAGCAAATAATAAGTGCATCGCTTCCGCGGCTGCAGTTGCTTCATCTAATAAGGAAGCATTAGCAATTTGCATTCCGGTAAGGTCAATCACCATCGTCTGGTAATTGATTAGTGCTTCCATGCGACCTTGTGCAATTTCAGCCTGGTAAGGCGTGTATGCGGTATACCATCCCGGATTTTCGAGAATATTGCGAAGCACTACAGGGGGTGTAATGCAATCATAATATCCTGTGCCGATGTATGATTTGAAAATCTTATTCTTGGATAATACTTTTTTCAGTTCTTTAAGAAACGCGTATTCAGATTGCGCTGCAGGAAGGTTAAGCGGTTGCTTCAGTCGGATATTGGCCGGCACCGTTTGATTAATCACTTCATCTACCGAAGCAGCTTTCACTACTTTTAGCATTTCCGCTATCTGCGTTGCATCGGGTGCATTGTGGCGATTTTCAAATTTTTCGGAATAGGTGGGATTGATATGATTCATAAGATGTGTTTCTGTCTCGGGATTTTAACCCTGATATGCTCTAAATGTTATAAACCGATTCCGTTTGGTGATGTAAAAGATTCAGGATTCCGGAATCAGGAATCCTGAATCATTTTTCTGTTTAGAATCTCTCAAACTGAGAGAAAAAGAAGTTCCCTTCTATGGCAGCATTTTCATCGGAGTCTGAGCCATGAATGGCATTTGCATCAATCGACTTGGCAAATAATGCACGGATGGTGCCGGGGGCAGCCTTCGTGGGATCTGTTGCGCCAATCAGTTTGCGACGATCGCCCCGCTCGACATATAGGCGCATAGCTCTCCATAGAATCCGCGCTCTTTATGCACTTCATAAAATTTGCCTGCCAGTTCTTTGCTAAGCTGTGCTTTTTTCATTGCCACAATGCGGAAGCCGGCCTCCTCAATCATTTTGGTAATTGCACCGGTGTTACCTGCTGCCACTGCATCGGGTTTAATCATGGTAAAAGTTCTGTTTCCTGCCATTTTATTTAGATTATTTGTTGTTTCACTGATGGTTAAATCGGCCGCAAAATTAGCTTTTTCGGCCATAGTCTGCAGGTCATACAGAATAGATTTTTATTGATTTGAGCTAATTGCCTGTCAGCCTTCATTTTCAGGCTATATACTCTCAATTAAAATTGCCATTTTTGCGCCTCGATGGAAAAACTGCAGGCATTTAAGCAACTAATTAGCACCCCTAAACGGGTGGTAATAGTTACTCATTTCAAGCCAGATGCCGATGCATTGGGTTCCTCGCTGGGATTATCCGCATTCTTATCTAAAAAAGGTCATAGTATTTCTGTGATTACCCCCAGTAACTATCCTGATTTTCTCGCCTGGATGCCAGGAAATGAAACAGTACTTGCGCTCTCAAACGAAAAGCCTGAGGTGGAGCAAAAAGCATTGGAATTAATAGCGGCTGCTGATATGGTGTTTTGCCTTGATTTTTCGAACCTGAGCCGGATTAATAGTTTGGGCGATGCCATACGAAAATCGAACGCAATTAAAGTGTTGATCGACCATCATCTTGAGCCTGAAAACTTTGCGGATTATGTGCAATGGAGCACCGCTTCGGCTTCTACCGCAGGCCTTATTTTTGAATTGATTGAAGAACTTGGTGAAAAGGACTTAATTGATAAAACGGTAGCCACCTGCCTTTATGCAGGCCTGATGACAGACACGGGAAGTTTTAAACATAACAATACGCGTCATCGCGAATTTGAAATTGCTTCTGAACTGGTATATCGTGGTGCAAACCCACACGAGGTAGCCCGCGAAATTTATGATACCAATACCCTTGAGCGTTTGCGATTAACGGGCTATGTGCTCAGTCAGAAGCTCGTGGTATTGCCGGATTACAACACCGCATACATGATGCTAAGCCAGGAGGAATTAAAATCATTTGGTGCACAAACAGGTGATACCGAAGGCCTGGTTAACTATGGTTTGTCAATCAAAGACGTAAAACTTTCTGTGCTCATGTACGATCGCAAGGAAGAAATCAAATTATCGTTTCGTTCGTTGGGAGATTTTTCTGTGAATGCAATGGCCCGCAAATATTTTGAAGGTGGTGGCCATCGCAATGCATCAGGCGGTTCATCTAAACTTTCACTGGAAGACACACTGAAAAAATTCCTGAGTATTTTACCAGAATATAAAACACAATTAAATAAAGACTAATAGCTTAAACTCTCAAAAAACAAAAATGAAAAAATCAATTTTAGTAGCAGTTGTCGTAATGATGTTGGCCGCGGCTTGTTCAAACACGAAAGAAACTCCCAGTGGACTTAAATATACGGTAGTGCGCAAAGGTGATGGCGCAGAATCAAAAGCTGGCCAGATATTGGTAATGAATTTTCTTTTTAAAGATGCAAAAGATTCAGTGTGGACAGACAGTAAAGCAATGGGCTATCCCACCATGGTGCAAAAGCAGGATTCAGTGCCTGCCGGAGATGGTGTATTGGAAGTATTTCAATTACTAACTAAAGGTGATAGCGTAACCTTTCAGATAACAGCTAAAGAGTTATTTGAAAAAACGTTCCGTCAGCCATTGCCTCCAGGAACTGACAGCACCGGTTTATTCACTTTTCAAATTGGAGTAACAGATGTGGTGGATGAAGAAGGAGCCAAGAAGTTACAGTCAGAAATTATGGCCAAGATGAATGAAAAAGAAATTGTTAAACAGCGTGAACAACTTGCTATCGATACAGTAATCATCGACAATTATCTTAAAGAAAAATCGGTAGTTGCGCAAAAGACCGAATCAGGTCTTCGTTATGTAATTGAAAAACCTGGCAGTGGTGCGAATGCCATGGCAGGTCAAACTGTGAGAGTAAATTACAGTGGTTTTCTGCTAGATGGTCGTTGTTTTGACAGCAGTATTGAATCAGTGGCTCGCGCAAATAATGTATATAATGAAGCGCGCGCGCCATATGAGCCAATTGAATTGCAGTTAGGATATCGTCAGGTTATTCCAGGTTGGGAAGAGGCATTGTCGTTAATGAATAAGGGTTCTAAAATGACTGTATTCATTCCTTCCGGTTTGGCTTATGGTGCGCAAAGAAGAAGTGAACTCATTGCAGAGAATACAATCTTAAGATTTGAAATGGAGTTGGTTGAAATTAAATAAAGTAGAATGAATCGTATTGTAATTTTATTGTTTCTTATCTCATTAGTAACGTTAGAGGCCTGTAAAGACAATGAAGGAGATTGCACGAAAGTTGTGCCATCAACTTCTTTGGCTGATATTGATCAAACAAGACTTGCCAATGATATCATAGCGATTGATGCCTATCTGTTGGCAAATGGTATAACTGCTCAGACGGAAACCAACGGAGTGCGTTATGTGATTACCCAGCAAGGTGATGGCACAACTCCCTGTCTGGAAAACCGTGTGCAAGTGAAGTATAGCGGAAGATTATTGAAGACGGGTACCGTGTTTGATTCAAATAACACCGGTGCTACGTTTAAATTAAATGGGTTGATTCTGGGCTGGCAGATGGTATTACCATTAGTAAAAGCTGGTTCAAAAGTGACCTTATACATTCCCTCTGGCTATGGTTATGGTGAAGAAGGTGCCGGTGGAGGTACAATTCCATCTAATGCCAATCTGATATTTGACATTGAGTTAACGGGCATCCGCTAAATCGATGGTGTGTTTTGCTACGAATAATCAGCACAAAATTGAAGAAGTCCGGGCGCTATTGAGCCCGGACTTTCCTTTAGTAGGGCTTGATGAAATTGGCTGTTATGAAGATCTGCCAGAAACACAAGCTACGCTCGAAGGCAACTCGCTGCAGAAAGCAGAATTTGTTTTCAATAATTTCAAAGTTTCTTGTTTTGCTGATGACACCGGCTTAGAAGTGACATCACTCAATGGTGATCCGGGAGTATATTCAGCACGCTATGCCGGTCCGCAAAGGAATTCAACTGAAAATATTAATCTTCTGCTGAAAAATCTGAAAGGCATCGCAAATCGCGAAGCACGTTTTCGAACCGTTATTACATTGATTACACCAACTGTGACTAAACAGTTTGAGGGAATTGTAGAAGGTTATATTATTGATGAATTGCGTGGTTCATCAGGTTTTGGTTATGACCCGGTTTTTATTCCAAAGGGGTTCGATAAAACACTGGCCGAGATGACACTCGCAGAGAAAAATTTAATAAGTCACCGAGCATTGGCATTGCAGAAATTGGTAGGATATTTAAAAGCATCAAAAATTATATAACGGGTAATACTCATGTCGCGTACTAAGCCTTTTACAATCGGCATCACTGGTGGCAGTGGATCGGGTAAAACTTTTTTTCTTCAGGGCTTGTCAGCATGTTTTAATGAAGAACAGATTTGCCTTATCTCACAGGATAATTATTACAAACCACGCGAGCAGCAGCCGGTAGATGAAAATGGCATCAAAAACTTTGATTTACCTGTATCCATTGATCGGGAAGCATTTCACCATGATTTGGTGCTGCTTAAGGCAGGTCAAAACGTAATTAAAAAGGAGTATACCTATAATAACCCCATGGCAGAGCCCAAATTGCTCGAGTTCAAATCGTCACCTATTTTGGTGGTGGAGGGGCTTTTTGTTCAATATTTTGATGAAATTTCAAAGGAATTAGA
>JALOMN010000270.1 GCA_025455445.1 Cyclobacteriaceae bacterium | reverse complement strand
ACCCGTGCAATGAATCGGTCGCAAAATCTTTGGAGAAGTTTCTGCCTTGCACAATTTCAAGACCATAGGTAGTGATAAAATCATAGTCTACAATCATGGTATTCATGTTCCTCTTCGGGATTTCAAGACCCGGAAAATCATATTGCCAGGTAGAGCTTTCCATACCGGGTGTGCCGTTTGAAAAGGCAACTGATTTTACCGCGGCATTAGCCAATAAGCTTTCTTTGAATACTTCCCTCCTGGTCCATAATTCTGGTGGTGGAGTCATGTATACAATGCTTTCCTGGTCAAAACCCAGATTTTTATTTTGTATGTAGCTCATCTGCTGATAGACTACCATTGTGCCTGTCATCAGAAAAATAGCAACGCCAAACTGCAACACAGTAAGTACTTTTCGCAATCCCGCATTGCCCGATGGCCCGGCTTGTCCTTTCAATACCTGTGCCGGCACAAACGAACTGAGATAGAAAGCCGGATAACTTCCTGCAATCACACCTGTAATAATGGCGGCCAATGCGATGTATACTGCAATGCTGCCTTCACCAAAGTAATTGATTTGCAGTTGCTGCCCCACCATCGAGTTAAAGGCGGGCACCATAAACTCAAGCAACACCAGGCCGATGGTCAATGAGATAATCACCATCACCACAGTTTCTCCTAAAAATTGTTTAATCAACTGATGACGAAATGCGCCCATCACTTTTCGCAAACCAACTTCTTTCGCGCGCTTCATTGCGCGGGCTGTAGACAGGTTCATAAAATTGAAACAGGCTATTAATAAAATGATCAGCGCTATCGAAGAAAAAAGATACACGTAACTCATATCGCCATTGGCTGAGTCACCTACAATGCCCTTTGTAAAATGGATTGCCGACAAAGGTTGAAGCCAATCACCTAAAGTCTGATCATTAAATTTCTCATCCCGCGCCTCCGTAAATTTCTGATCGATTCGTCTTGCTAACCCATTAAGGTCTGTCGCATCGGGTATATAGAAGTAGGTTGAATAATTCCACGCATCCAGGCTATTTAAAAAACTCTCAGCCGGATAATTATAATTATCCTGCACCACTCTCGCAATCGTTTCAAAAGTGGTTACATATGAAAACTTCAGATGAGAATTAGAAGGCACATCTTCAAACACGCCAGTGATTTCATATTCATAGCGGTTGTTATAGCGAATTGTTTGACCGAGGGCGTTGCCATCCGGAAAATATTTATCGGCAATAGATTGAGCGATAGCAATTGTTTCAGGCCTTGATAGCACTGTATTTACATCGCCCTGCACAAGTTTGAAGCTAAAGATTTTGAAAAATTCTTTATCGGCTATCGACAAGGTTTTGGCATCCAGGAAAGTGTCACCTTTTCGGAACAAGGGTCTCTCATCCACATCTGAAAAACGGGTAAACATTTCCACTTCATGGAAGCTGTTGGCAATCAGCGGACCGAAACCAGCAGGTACCATAGTTTGCATGCGCACCTCACCATTGCGCTCACCACGAGGTATATATCGATAAATCGACTCCTTATTTAAATGAAAGCTTTCGTAGCTGAGCTCAAAGCGCACATATAAAGTAACCAGCAGGCAGCAGGCAAGCCCAACTGCCAATCCAAAAATGTTGATAGATGTATACCCTAGATTTTTGTAAAGGCTGCGTGTTGCAATCAGCAGGTAATTTTTAAGCATCTGTATTGGGGTTTAGTGCTAAGACGCGAATTTTTAAAACAGGTTGCATGCCGCATTCTTAAAAAACCAACTATCTTGACAATTGATTTTTATGGTTTTACCCTCTTTTTGAACAGGACAATGAAATTCTTATTGCTCGTTTCGCACTTCACAATTATTGTATTCAGTACGTATAGCCAGGTGAATAACCCTTATGAAAAGGCTAAAATCACATTTCAGAATAATCAACAGGCAGAAGGTGAAATCTATATCATGCACCCAAAAGATTTCTTCAAACCCATAAAGTTTAAATCCAGCAAAGGAGAAACCACGCTTTTATCCGACAGCGAAGTTACGTCAATTGAATTGGTAGATCGGGGTCAGAAGTATGTATCGTACCGCACTATGTATAAAGGTGCAACTGGCATTGTTCCCAAAAAGGTATCTGATTTTTATAAAGTGATTGTCGAAGGAGCAACGTCACTTTATTATGGAATGGACTCTCTGAATAATGAGTATTATATCATGAGAATTGAGAATGATTTTCTTGAATTTAGCCGGCATAAAAGAACGAGTGCGAATATGAAGGGAGGTTATTATAATAACAATGACAATAAAAAACTTCGGGCATCTAATTCAATAATTGCCAAATGTATTCCTGAATTTGAAACATTCATTTTTGATGAACATGCCCTTGCTAAAAAAGTAACTGAATATAATGCATGTATGAATACCCTTTCAAAAAGAGCACCTTCCGAAAAGACAAGATTATTTATTGGTGGCCTGATGGGCTATACTGCATCTGCAGTAAATTTTATTGATAGTAAAGAATTTACCGCGCCATATGGATTTGCATCCAATTACCAATTAAAAGGTTATTATGATCTCTCTGCATTAACAAGTGAAACATTAACACAAACCTCTTACTTGTTTGGTCTATCATTTTCAATTTATCCCCGCTGGAATAAACACTTTTCATTCGAAATTCAACCATCTTATACTAGTAGAAAGTGGTCGTACCCCTCACAACAATTGGAAATGGAGAGCGCGTACCTGGAAATTCCAACTCATATGAAAGTAAATTTTGGCTTGAAAAATTCTCTTCAACCTTTTTTTGGATTTGGTATTACTCCTGCTATTGCTCTAAATTCGAGTTATACCTCAGAGCCATTAACTATAAAGTTTAAAGCTGATCCCTTTCCCGGGTCAACAAGCTTTCCTAAGATTACACAGGTTGAAATGCCTGTTATTTTACCGGGCGAATATAGCCCATCGCAGTTAAGATTATCTGTATCTACTGGTTTTGATTTTTTTACTGGCAACGCAAAAGTTGGCCTGTACTATCGTTATGATTTTTTGGGCTCGCTTACCAAATCAGAAATTTATAATACATCGTGTTCAACAAATAATATTTATTTAACTGTTGGATTTTTATCTAAAAAGTGATTTTAACTTTTACAATTGTAAAGTAATCTATCGGATAATATTACTTTTACATGATTTTTGAAAAATGTCTGATCGCTATAACCAGCGCGGAGTATCCGCCAGTAAAGAAGATGTGCACCAGGCTATAAAAAACCTGGACAAGGGATTGTTCCCCAAAGCATTCTGTAAAATTGTGCCCGATACACTCGCAGGCGATCCGGCTTATTGCACCATCATGCATGCCGATGGTGCAGGCACAAAATCTTCACTTGCCTATATCTACTGGAAAGAAACCGGTGACTTGTCTGTCTGGAAAGGAATCGCGCAAGATGCGATTATCATGAACATCGATGACTTGCTGTGCGTAGGCGCCACCGGACCGATTTTATTGTCTTCCACGATTGGAAGAAATAAAAATCTTATTCCTGGTGAAGTTATCTCTACCATCATCAACGGCACCGAAGAAGTATTGCACATGTTGCGTTTGCATGGCATGGAAATTTACAGCACAGGCGGAGAGACTGCAGATGTGGGCGACCTGGTGCGCACCATTATTGTAGATAGCACAGTAACTGCCCGCATGAAACGGAGTGAGGTAATCGATAATAATAATATTCAGGCGGGAGATGTGATTGTAGGTCTTGCTTCGTATGGAAAAGCAACCTATGAAAGTGAATATAACGGAGGCATGGGCAGCAATGGCCTTACTTCTGCGCGGCACGATGTGTTCGCCCACGAATATGCAGCAAAGTATCCGGAAAGTTATGACAAAGCC
>JALOMN010000269.1 GCA_025455445.1 Cyclobacteriaceae bacterium | reverse complement strand
AGTTTTTTCTGTATTGAATGAATTACCTGATCACGTTTTTGTAATTGCCGGTGGCGGAGAGTACGAAGAGTATTACCAAAAACTAGCCGCCGAAATGAAGTTAACGGACAGGGTTTGCTTTTTCGGCAAACTCACGCAAGAAGAGTTGCCAAAAATCACAGCATCAGCAGATGTCGGAGTTGCGTTAATTGAAAACCTCAGCACAAGCTACTACTATGCTTTGCCGAATAAATTGTTCGAATACATTATGGCTGAAGTCCCGGTAATTGTAAGCAACCTTCCTCAAATGAAAGAGATAGTAACCAAATACGATGTCGGATATGTTGTTGAGTTTGAAAGTAAAGATGAACTGGCCAATGCAATTAAAAAGTTAACCGAAGACGACAAGCTATGCGAGAGTAAAAAACAGAACTGCCACATTGCTTCGCTGGAGTTGAATTGGGAGAAGGAAGTGGCTAATCTTTTGAAAACATTAGCCTAACCACTGTTTGTCATTCTGAATCACGACGCAGTCGGGATGAAGAATCTCAACTTGAACATTTAGATTCTTCGTCACTCCGTTCCTCAGAATGACGCTCCAATGCGTCACTTCTTCTTATAAACGCAGATGATATGAACAGGCTTATTGTAAATCCAATTTGCAAACTTATCTTTTAACTTCCACAACCAGAAAGGAAAGAACTTTAGTATAATGTGAGTTCTTAAAAAAAGAAGTGCTTTATTCCCGAACGTTGAGTAATTAAAACTTTGAAGATCATTTCCTGAATACAAATTCTCAAGTTTTTTTTCATCGAAGGAATGAATGTGCGCATTGGCTGGTGTTTTTTGATTACAGTGTATGCAAAGGTAATAAATTAATTTTTCCTTGTAGGGAGTCGTGATGATGAGACTTCCCCCCTTTTTCACAACACGGAACAATTCTTTAACAAATGCAGTTGGATCAAAAACGTGCTCAATTATCTCTGAAGCAATCACACAATCGAAAGCATTATCTTTGAACGGAAGGTGAAATGAATCTGCAGCAATTCCCGAGTGATTTTCATTCTGATATAGTTTTTTTGTTATCGCAGGATTTGTTACAGATATATCCATCGAAACAACTGACTTCCCTTTTGGAAGAAATTCTTTTGCAACCCAGCCGTTGCCGCAGCCAACATCGAGAATCGAATTAACATTTTTCGGAATTTTTGAGATGATGTATTCTCTTACACGTCTTTCGTCGTGTGCAGTTGCACCTTTCCGCTCCTCGAAATAATCAAATTCGACTGCGTCCTTTTTGTAATGATCTATGTAGTTGAAGTTGCTCAAGTGTCTAATTCTGTGAAAAAATACGTTCAAAGATATTAAAAAAGCCGGAAGCTGTCTATCTAAATTGAATCTTAAAAAGTAATTTATTACGTTTGAGCTAACAAAACAGGTATTGGTAGCTATGAGCACCCTAAAATATTTTTCCTGCATTGTTCTCCTTGCACTCACTTCAAGAATTTATTCTCAAATTCCCGATACTATCTGGACAAAAACTTTCGGCGGACCGTTGGCTGATGTTGGGAACTCTGTCAAGCAAACTAACGATGGTGGTTTTATCATCGCAGCGACAACAGGTTCCTTTGGTGCAGGCGGACAAGATATTTGGTTAATTAAAACCGATGGAAACGGTGACACACTCTGGACAAAAACCTTTGGTGGAACAGGAAATGACAGAACTGCGAAAATCATTCAAACAAATGATAACGGATATGCAGTTTTCGGTACAACAAACTCCTTTGGAAATGGCGGTGATGATTTTCTTTTATGGAAAACAGATTCCTTAGGAAATACTGAGTGGTTTAAGACTTATGGCGGGATCACGAATGAAATCGCTAATGAAGGATGTCAGCTTACAGATAGCAATTATGTAATTGTTGGTGATTCTATTGGTCAATATACAAAAGCGTGGCTTATTAAAACCGACAAATATGGAAATTTTGTTTGGGGGATAACAATTGGAACCAATAATTCTGCTTATGGACATCATGGAAGATCAGTTTTGCAAACTGATGATGGTAAATATGCTGTTTCTGGAGTACATTCTTGGCTTGTATTCCCACCCGACCGTGTTTATGACTATTTTCTAAGTAAAGTTTCATCGACTGGTAATTTCTATTCGATTCAGTATTATGGAGCGTTGAATTTTATCGCAGCCTGGGGGGTAATTGTTAAAAAACTTTCTGACGGCAACTTAATATTAGGTGGAACTAAAAGAAATATATATGGTGGTACAGCTGAAGAACCTTGGATAATTAAAACGGATCAAAACGGTAATGTTATCTGGGATCATATCATATTAGGTTCACAAAATCCTTCAGTATTAACCTCAATCGAATCGACTAATGATAATGGTTTTATATTTACGATATACGGACCGAATATTTCACTATTAAAATGTGATGAGAATGGCATTCTTACCTGGGAAAAAATAGTTGGTGGGGCTCAGGATGATCAAGCATATTCTATAAGTCAGACTAATGATGAAGGTTATATAGTCACTGGCTATACGAAGTCATTTGGTGCTGGGAATTCGGATATCTGGCTCCTAAAATTTAAATATAATGCCTCTCCTGAAATTCATATTTCTAAAGACTCCTTGCACCTGAAATTTGATGATATTTCATTTACATCAAAAGATAGCTTGGTAATTTACAATACAGGAAATGAGACATTAAATGTGGACACTATTTATTCTACAAATGCATCTGGATTTATATTAGACATTATCCTAAAAGACACCACAATTCATTCTGCAGTTACCTGGAGAAATAATTATTACAATCCATTTGAAATAGAACCCAGTGATTCAGCTAAGCTTATTTTCACTTATCCTTTATGGATACCCAAGTCTTTCAAAACTACTGAAACCTGGATGGACACAAAGGGATTTGACTCAGTAAATAGCTTCCGGGGGAAGCTTAACTATCACAATTTTGAGAAACCAGCCACCTGGGAAAGAACTCAGTTCATGAAATATTTCTCCTCCGAGGATTAATTCACGCGGATTTAATGATTCTATCTTTCAAGTATTGACAGCAGTTCGAGTGTAAGGGCTGATTTCTCATTCAGGCCTGCCAGCGGGCTATCTTCGAGTGTTCTGATAATTTTATTCTTCTGTTCCCTGGTGCAACTTGCTGCTGATTCATCAATAACTGTCATGCATTCGATTGCCGTTGTGTAACTTCCCTCCAGAAAGGTGGTGGTGAGTTCAGGCAGGTATTGAGAATAATCGAGACCCGACTGCCAGCATGATGCAACAAGCATTCCTATGGTATCCTGCTTCCAGGGTTTTCTTAAAGATACTGTTGGCAAACCAGGTAAGGTATGCTACCCTAGGAGCTAAAGGAGGAGCAATCATGTGCCTCAAAGCTCAAGATCCTTGGCCCATGCCAAAAGAAACAGCCGAAATAGGGGAGAAAATTCTGAAACCGGGCTCAGTGTATAAATTGGTAGGGGATGAAATCTTTGCCCAGTTTCGAGATGCAGATTTTGCTGACCTGTATTCCCCAGAAGGGAAGCCAGCAATCTCTCCGGTCATTCTTGCATTTGTCACTATTTTCCAGTTCATCGAAAAGTATCCAGACCGCCAGGCGGCTGAAGCCATGCGCATGCGTATCGATTGGAAGTATGCTCTTCATCTGCCTCTGGACTACCAAGGATTTGATTTCAGTGTATTGAGTGAGTTTCGCGACCGGCTGATCGAGCAGGATGCAGTCCAAAGAGTGTTTATTCGGATGGTCAAGATATTCCAAACTTGGGGATTGATCAAGGAGCGCGGTAAGCAACGTACGGATAGTATTGCCATGCTTACGAAGGTACGTAATCTCAGCCGCCTAG
>JALOMN010000268.1 GCA_025455445.1 Cyclobacteriaceae bacterium | reverse complement strand
TGAAGCACATTGTATTTCACAGTGGGGCTATGATTTTCGTCCGCCTTATCTGCAAATTGCCGCGCTGCGAATGGTAAAACCTGATGTGCCTTTTATCGCGTTAACGGCTTCAGCAACGAGTTTAGTCAAAGACGATATTATACATAAACTTGAACTCAAACATCCACACCTGTTTCAAAAGAGCTTTGCGCGTGAAAATTTGTCTTTTGCCATTCGGAAAACTGAAACAAAAGAAAAGAAATTATTAGATGTACTCCGAAAAGTTAATGGCCCGGCAATTGTCTATGTACGCTCACGAAAAACAACTGTTACGCTGGCGAAGCTTCTTGAGAAGAATTCAATTTCCGCCTCCTTCTACCATGCAGGGTTAACCCATGCAGAACGGGTGCAGAAACAAGAAGAATGGATAACCAATCAAAGCAGGGTAATGGTGGCAACCAATGCATTTGGTATGGGAATTAATAAGGCTGATGTGCGTGTGGTAGTGCATATGGACTTGCCCGAGAATCTTGAATCATATTATCAGGAAGCGGGCAGGGCAGGACGTGATGGCAAGCGTTCCTATTCTGTAATTATTTTCCATGAGGTAGATGTGTTGGGTTTAAGAAACAAGGTTACGCAATCACAGCCCGATATCAAGCAATTGAAAATTGTTTACCAGGCATTATGTAATTATTATCAATTGGCAGAAGGCAGTGCACAGGGTGAAAGTTTTGATTTTGATATTGATCTTTTTTGTAAAAAGTTTGATTTAAAGTCCGTTGTGGTCTATCCTGTTATCAAAAAACTGGAAGAATTTGGATTGATAGAACTGAACGAAAACTTTTTCAGGCCTTCCGTGCTGCATATTTCCATTGATAATAAAAGGCTCTATGAATTTCAGGTGGCACATGCGCGCTATGATTTGCTGATAAAAGCATTAATGCGACTTTATGGTGGTGAACTCTATACTGACTTCATTCCTATTTCAGAAACGCAAATCGCACAACTGTTAAAAACTTCTGCACAGGAAGTCCGTATTGAATTAGAACAACTTCATAAACTGCAGTTGATGGTATATGAACCTCAAAACGAACGCCCGCAACTCACTTTCATATTAGCAAGACAAGATGCAGATCGTTTGCCGATTGATATGCAAGAGTTTGAAAAGAGACGCGATTTGCATTTTGCCAAGATGGAAGCGATGGTCAACTATGTTGAAAATGAAGACCGTTGTCGAATGCAGGTAATACAGGAATATTTTGATGAGGTAACTTATAATACCTGTGGTATATGTGATGTATGCATTCAAAAGAGAAAGAAAGATAACCGTGATGCGTATTCTGATTATGAATCACAGATTGATTATTTGCTTAAACAAAAATCACAAACCGTAGAGGAACTTGAAATAGAAGTAGCTCCTAAAGATCGCGATTTGTTTATTGAGGTAATCAGAGAGATGGCAGATTTGGGCAAAATTTATTATGATGACCTCTGGGTCCTGCACCTGCAACAAAAAAAGTCAGGCGGGTAACCTGACTTTTTTTTGTTTGGTAAAACGGAAATTATTCTAATGCATGCACTCCCGGCAACACTTTGCCTTCGAAGTATTCCAATAGTGCACCACCGCCTGTAGATACATAACTCACTTTTTCTTCGAAACCAAATTTGGCAACAGCTGCCGCAGAATCACCGCCACCAATTAGTGAAAAGGCGCCCTTTTCAGTGGCCCTGACAACCGCCTCGGCAATGCTCTTAGTTCCGTTTTCAAATTTTGCCATTTCAAATACTCCCATGGGGCCATTCCATAAAATGGTCTTCGATTCCTCAATTACTTTAGCGAACACCGAAGTAGCTTGTGGCCCGATATCAAGCCCCATCCAACCGGGTTCGATGGAATTGTTGTTGCTTATTTTTGTATTGGCATTCGCATCGAATTTATCTGCAACTACCGAATCAATTGGTAAATGTAATTCTACACCTTTTGCTTTTGCCTTTTGAATCAGTTCTTTTGCTAAGTCAAGCTTGTCTTCTTCTACTAGCGAATTACCAATATTTCCACCCAATGCTTTAAAGAATGTGTATGCCATTCCACCGCCAATAATCAGGTGATTTACCTTGTCAAGAAGTTTTTCAATGATTAATATTTTGTCGGAGATCTTGGCTCCACCCATGATTGCAGTAAAAGGTCTTACGGTGTTTTCCAGTACTTTTTTAGCATTATTCAATTCGGCCGCCATCACATATCCGGCACATTTTTCTTTAAAAAATTGCGCTACTATGGTGGTGGAGGCATGCGCACGGTGGGCAGTGCCAAATGCATCGTTTACATAAATGTCGCCATGCTTTGAAAGTTTTTCAGCAAAAGCTACATCGCCTTTCTCTTCCTGTTTGTAAAATCTCAGGTTTTCCAGAATCAATATTTCTCCTGGTTTTAAAGATGATGACAGTGCATAGCTTTCCTCGCTGATACAATCTGAGGCAAATTTAACTTTGCTTCCCAATAGTTTTTCAGCTGTTGCAATTGTGTGTTTGAGTGAATATTTTTCATCCGGACCATCTTTTGGGCGGCCCAGGTGTGACATCAAAATACAACTGCCTCCGTCTTTCAATATTTTTTGAATCGTTGGCACAGTAGCCCTGATTCTATTGTCATCCGTTACCTGAAAGCTTTTGTCAAGGGGCACATTAAAATCAACACGGATAAGTGCGCGCTTTCCCTTAAAATTAATATCGTCTATGGTTTTCATAACTCAGAATTTAAATACGGTCTAATTTACAAAATGAATGCAGGAATTTTTGATCAATGCATCTGTTATATTTCAGCAAACGATTGTTATTCCAATGTAATTTTAAAGTGTTAAAATTTAAAATATGTTTTGCTAAACTTCCCGTCAATTACTTTTGCAATTGCTCTCAAGTCATAGCCTTCATACTTATTTCTTTATAACACCTAATCACCAAAGCTTATACCGAGACCTTTGGCAGCTTTAATCAGGTAATCATCTTTTTTCAGCGTATTATATTCCTGGGTGGCTTCTTCCAACGATACAGAAGTGATGGTATTGTTTTTATAAGATACCATTCTGCCAAAATTTCCCTCCATGGCCAACTCAAATGCTTTTACTCCGAATAAAGATGCCAGTACACGATCGAATGCAGTTGGAGTGCCGCCTCGTTGCACATGGCCAAGCACGGTTTCTCTGATATCCGCTGTGCAACCTGCGTCTTTTAGTTGTTGCGAAAGTTGAAACGCCACACCTCCCAAACGCACATGTTCGGATCCTTTCTCACCTTTGCGCGCGGTTATGCTGCCATCTTTTGCTTTCGCTCCTTCCGCAATAACAATATTTGCAAAACCACGGCCTTTATTATAGCGCGAATGAATACGATTTACGACTTTATTTACATCATATGGAATTTCTGGTATCAGGCACATTTCGGCACCCCCTGCAATAGCAGTGTGTAGTGCTATCCAGCCGGCATCACGCCCCATCACTTCCATAATCATCACGCGATGATGACTTTCTGCGGTGGTAACAAGCTTATCAAAACTATCAGTAGCAATTTGTACTGCGGTCTGAAAACCAAAGGTTAGATCGGTAGCAGAAAGATCATTATCAATGGTTTTGGGAACACCAATAATGGGTATGCCTTGCTCAAAAAGTGATTTGGAAATTTTTAACAAATGGGTAGTTGATCGGATTGTCCTTGTTGGTGGTTTTTAAGATTGTTCCGCCTTTCACATGAATGCCGGCTGTTCGTTTGCTGGTGAGTTTGATAATTTCCTGCGGCTCTTTAAATACACCGTTGAAGGCTTCAATACTTCCATATACTTCCCAGTCTTTTTCTTTTCTCGCTCTCTTGGCGATTCCTCTTATTACGGCATTTAAACCGGGGCAATCACCACCTCCGGTTAGCACTAAAATTTTCTTTGTCATTGAGTATGGTTATTAAACTAGATGTAAAAGATAAGTAACTAAATTTTTATAAATAAATTATCCAACAAAATATTATTTCAATATTAAGATTAACTGGCGGCTCTTAATAGTCTGTCATTAATTGCTCTGCCTAATCCTGTTTCCGGAACTCTTTCCGCTACAATAATATCAATATCCATTTTGTCAAGTTCGCGCAACGAGGCGAAGAGTTTTTGGGCGGCTTCTTCCATGGAACCTTCCGGTGACAAGATCAACTGTTTATCGGACGCTATCCCGGCAAAAGATTTACTAAATGCGAGAATGCCCACACGCTTGTCTTTGTGTTGCGCTAACAAACTGCCGATTTCACCTACATACATTTTTTTTCTTGGTGCATAATGAGTTTTAAGTTGACCGGGCGCCAGTGGGTTGGAGGAGATATTTAATTGCAGGTTGGTCTTTCCCACTATCGATTCAATCGCATCCACACTTAACCCGCCTAATCTGTAGATAGTGGGTGTAGAGTCTTCAAATCCAACGATGGTAGATTCTAAACCGATATTACAAGGGCCACCATCCAGGATATAGCTGATTTTATCACCCAACTGCTCATTCACATGCAATGCGCTGGTAGGACTTATGTAGCCAAACGGATTTGCACTGGGTGCGGCAAGCGGGAATGATAATGAATTAAGTAATTGCAGCGTGAGTGAATGATTGGGGCAACGAACTCCCACCGTTTCAAGTCCTGATGTAACCAGATCCGGTATGATTGGTTTTCTTTTAAGTATCAGTGTAAGTGGTCCCGGCCAGAAATGGGTCGCCAAGTCAATCGCCTTTTTTGGAAATTCCTCTACCAGATCGTGTGCTTTTT
>JALOMN010000267.1 GCA_025455445.1 Cyclobacteriaceae bacterium | reverse complement strand
CATATTTTAATAATTTGATTGCACCTACTTCGTTGCCGGGATTCACACCGATTTTTGCTTTCACTGATGCAAGCACGTACAAATCACCGTTCATGTCATCCTCGGCATGGGTGATTCCGGTAAGTTTATTTCCTTCGTCCGTTTTCGGTTTTACTTTTTCAAGGATATCTACCTTGCGGCTGTAGCCAGCTTTCAGGAATTGATATTTATAAGTGATTAGTTTTTTCTTTAGCACCAATGTCCCGGTGAGATTATTATCAACGGTGTTACCCATGACGGTGTATTGATCACCCTTGAACTTAAACCACTTGAATTTGGTCTTCATCTTTTCAGCTTCTTCGGTGAATTCACCATCTTTAATCAGATTAAAGTCGTTGTCAAATACATATTGTTCGTATTTGAATGTGTTCTTTTTTTGATCTGTGAAGTACGTCAGCGTGTAGGTTTTAGCTTGATTGTCGTAATCAAGACCTGCGAGGAAACCGCGCTTGGAGGCACGTGAGATTTTAAATGTTTTTTCTAATTCCAGTTGTTGAGAGAAGCTTGGATCGGCCATCATACCCAGCATGCCAAGAATGATAATTAATTTTTTCATGATTAGTAGATTGGAGTTGGTTGTTTGGCCAAAATTAGCCTTACCTGCAACGCGCAGCCATACCGTAAAGAGGGCATTTTTAAATCCGTACTGGTACGGATTTCTTAAGAGATAAGATTATTGGAGTAGGCGTATTTTACTAATCCCACGAGGCTGGTTGTGCCCGTTTTCCGAAAAATATTCTTACGATGTGTTTCCACAGTGCGTTCACTAATATGCATCTGCTCTGCGATCTGCTTGTTTGAATTTTCTTTTGTAATTAACCTGAGCACTTCAAGTTCGCGTGTGGTAAGCGCAGATTCATTCTGGTGATGGCCATTGACATGATGGAGCAATTGCGTTGTGATTTCAGCGCTTACATAGATTAGCCCGCTATAAATTTTACGAATGGCTTCTCTCAATTCTGATTGCTGAATATTTTTAAGTAAGTAGCCATTTACGCCCAACTTTATAGCCTCCCTTACAATTGATGGTTCATCGTGCATGCTCAACAAAACCGCCTTAATGTTCGGATAAAGAATTTTTGCTTTGCGGATAAGTTCAAGGCCATTCATCCCCGGTAGTGAATAGTCTGTGAGCAAGACATCAGGCTCTTGATCAGATAAAAAGTTAAGTGCCTTTTCGGGATGTGAAAAGGAAGCGACTACTTCAAAAGAGGGGTCGTGATCCAAGGATTTTCGAATACCATCCAAAATAAGCTGATGATCGTCAACCAAGACTATCCGAATTGCCGGCATTGTATATAATTGTGTATCATCGGTAAAGTAGGTTAAATATTTATTCCGGCCAACACTCAAGTTACAGAAGGTTATAATAGCATGAGTACGTGGCTTGAGATAGGCTCTTATCGGTTCGGGCAATGAAATCAAATACCTGCATTGGGATTGCATTATCTATCTGGTTTGAACGGATTCTGTATTCCAATAGATTTTTTTTAGGAAGTAAAGATGGTATGGAACGAATATGTATCCATGACCATGCAGCAAGTAAGTTGTATCCGTGTCGCTGCGGATAGTATTGGTTTGATAATACTTTCGAGGTGTTATTTTTTGATTCGGGCTATACCCCTATGCCACATAGATGTTTGAATCGGTTGGAATGTGAAGCGTGAAAGTCGTTCCTGCGACATTCATCTGTGTGTCAATGTCCACTTCACCTTGCAAAATACGAGCACGGGACTGTATATTTTTCCAGCCATTTCCATTCCCTGCTTCCAGTAATGAGGAATCAAAACCTGCGCCATCATCTTCAATGGTAAGGAGCAATTCATCCGGATGATTTACCAATTGTAAAATAATTTTTTTGGAATTACTGTATTTAAGAACATTGTTAAGCCACTCCTGGCATATTCTATAGATGGTAATTTCGCTATTAGCGGTCAATCTTTTTTCAAGTCCAGTTGACAACACAATCAAATGTATGTTACCGGATTTATTAAATCGCGATGCCAGTTCTTGCAGGGCATGCATTAATCCATCTCTCACCAACACCTGAGGAGAAAGCGCAAAAGACACATTTCGAATTTCATCCTGCATTTGACCAATGAGTTGAGCAGCATTCTCTGTTTCTTCATCAGAATTTTCTAATTGAAATTTTAATGCAGTGATCATTTGACCAAAGCCATCATGGAGATCCTGCGCAAAGCGCGATCGTTCTCTTTCCTGTAATTCAATTACCGCATGCGTAAGTTCTTCCTGATGTTTCCGTTGCTGCTCTTCAATTTGTTTTTGTTGCTTTAGCTTTATCTGGCTCCGAATCAAAATGCTTAAGAGGGCAAGCAATAACAACAATATCACCAGCCCTATGATAAAAGCCTTATTTCGCTGTAAGGTAAGTTTCTGTTCTGTTATGACCAGCTTTTGCATACTGATTTCCTGTTCCTTCTTTTCTGTTTCATATTTGGTCTGAAACTCTGCCATCTGTTTTGATTTCTCTTGTTGAAACAACGAGTCTTTGGCGACCGAATATTTTAACTGCTCACGATAAGCCCCTTCGAAGTCTTTACGGAGAACTTTTATTCGTCCAAGATTCAGATGGGCGTGCATTTGCTGTTCCAATGCTCCAATCTTTTCTGCAATGATCAGGGCCTGTTCGGCTGATGCTTCTGCCAATGCAATCTGATTCATCTTCGCATATATATGGGATAACCCGATCAACACCGTGGATAACTCTTTTTTATTGTTGTATTTTTCGTGAAGTTCTTTAGCTCTGAGAAGATACTCCTTGGCTAATTGATTTTCTCCAATCGAATCATATGCAATTCCTGCATTGGCAAGTGTGGTGGGTAGAAACTGCTGAATATTTTGTCTTTCAAATTCGCGGGTTGCTAATAATGAATAGTGAAGCGAACTATCATACATGGACATATTCAAGTAAACTGAGCCAAGGTTGGCATGACAGGCAGCCAGCGCAAAGCTGTTTTCTAATCTTTTATAAATTGAAATGGCCTGATAATAATAGTCAAGAACCTGTTTGAATTCTTTCTGTGCTCGCAGAACTATGCCAATGTTGACAAGCACCATGGCTGTCTTTGAAGGATCTCCCAGGTGTTCATAAATCTTGCGGGCTTCAAAGTAATATTCAAGTGCTTTTTGATAATTCCCTTGCTCGTCATATATAATACCTAGATTATTCAGCGTATTGGCTGTTTTTAAGTCATCACCAATTTTTCGTCTCAAGTCTAATGCTTGAAGCTCATAGGTAAGTGCTTCAGAATAATTTCCCTGAGCCTCATGTGTTACCCCAATATTGTGGAGCGCCTCAACTTCATAATCGCGGGAGCCAGCCTGACGAGCAAGGCGCAATGCGGTAAGTCCATAATTTCTTGCGGTGTCTGCATTCGTGAACCGGTATTCCCAACACAAATCAAGCAGTACTTTTATTTTATCCTTTCCCTCCGCATGAACCAGTGCAGATTGCAGACTGTCAATATTTTGAATTTGACCTACGGTAATGAAGGGGAGAAGAAAAACTAAACAGGTGATTTTTATCATTGCTTAATGAGCCGCCTTTGTAATTGCTGAGTGCATTTGTATTGCAGCGAACACCCTGCTGATTCATTGAATCGATTGATGAATGTGAACTTACCCTAGTGATAAAGATCATTCTAAATAATACTTTAAAACTGTTAAAATCCTTATGATTTGATTTTCATTACGTCAGCATTCCGCCATCTACCTGAATCACTTGTCCGGTGATGTAGCTGGACATATCTGCCGCAAGGAACACACAGGCATCGGCTACGTCTTCCGGTTTGCCACCACGTTTTAATGGAATTGCATCGCGCCA
>JALOMN010000266.1 GCA_025455445.1 Cyclobacteriaceae bacterium | reverse complement strand
ATGTAGAAGCGGATGTGCGCGCTGCCGTGAAACAACTATTTCAGCGATTGCGTGTTGACCATAAATAGCGATTGATAATATAGTGTGATAAAGACTTTTTTATGAAAAAATTTCTGATTCTAATCGTTTTGTTCCTATCGATAGAAGCGTGCAACCGGAAACCCTCGCAAACTGAGCTAAAAGGGAATGAAACATTCGAAGCAGAGCGTGATGTGTTTTTTAATTCATTAAAAACACCGGACGAAATTTCAGCACTTTCGTTGCCTGATGCAATTAAATATGATGCAACGTTACTTCACGATCCATTGCGTTATACCCATTACCAGGATAATCGTGTGAAATCTGCTGCCAATATGGGCATTTATATTGCGGACCTTAATTACAACCTGATCTTTGGCGCGACTCAACGCAATGAGGAATATTTTACTGCTGCACATGAATTGAGTAAGGCAATTGGTATAGAACAGGGCATCCTGCAATTTTTAAAGCAACGCTATGACGATAACCTTGCGCAGAATGATTCCATAAAGAAGGTGGTGAAGGAGTTGTTGCAGAATTCAACAATAAGTCTGCGTGATACTGAACGCGAGCGGTTGGCGGGTATTGTGATTGCATCCTATCAGATAGAAAATCTTTATCTAAGTCTCGCCTCAATAGCATCCATGCCGGATAAATTATCTGAGCAGCAACAAACCACCATGCACATATTGATGGATTACATCATGTCCTATCGTGCGAATATCGAAGTAAGCTATAATTTTCTGCGGGCAATGTCTGATCCATTGGATCCGGAAAACAATCCGAATTATCCGTTTTTTGATAATGCTCTGCGAGAGATTATTGTTGAGTATGAAGGAATCGACCAAAATAAAATTAGCACCTTAGCTGCTGAAGAAGCAAAGCTTATTACGGCAACGCTGAAGGTAAAAGTTGAAGTAGTGAGAAATAAAATAATCATGCTTTAGCTTGCCGGCTACGGCATCATTGCGAACGATTTAATCAACCAGCCACTCGCTTTCATTAATTTCATATGTGATGCGAATACTTTTTATATTGCATAGTATTCGTAAATATCTTACAATTAATCACGGTGACCTCCATATTTAAATCCGGGCTTTCATTTAATGTAGTTTTTGTTTCGATCCTAATGCTAGGGTCGTTAAACCATATTCAAGCGCAGAAAGCGGAAGTGATTCAAGACAGTTTGCAAATAAGCTTCACACTTACTGAGCGGCTTGCACAAACTGAAGAGTTAATTAATATGGTTAACAAATCGATTGCCCAACTTCAGGATACTTCAGAATTAATTTCATTTCACCTCGCAGCTAAGTCCTTATCAAAATCAATAGCGGATACTAAAAATCAATCGGATTTTTTTCTCAACGCCAATCATCGCAGTTGGGTAATTCAGAATTTATTGGTTAAGTGGAATCGTATAAATGACAATAGTAAGAAACTAAACAAGCAACTCACCGAAGTAATGCAAGGAATTGAAAGAGAATTGCAAACCACGCGGGATTTAAAAACCACATGGATTACTAACAGGGCTGAGATACTAAAAAATGAATTAGGGTCTACTCTTAAAAAGCCAATCACTACCTTGCTTGTAAGTCTGCGTGAAGAAGAAAAGCTGCTCCAACAGAGAATAAATGATTTCCTCAATTTGCAGAAGGTGATCAATTCAGATCGATTGGTTATAGAGAAGTATATCGAAATGATGAGTTTGATTTTAATACAGGATCTCTCTAACTATTTCAAGCGCGATAATAACTTTATTTGGCAACGTGATGCGGGCAAAGCAGATACTGCATTTGGTTTTCAGTTTAGCCAAACCCTTGATTTTGCATGGAATGACATGCGCGAGTATAGCAGCGATATAACAAGTAAAGTTATAATCATATTGATTCTTGTGCTGACACTTTATTTTGCTACCCGCTCAATTCATAAAACATATGTTGCTGAAAATCCGGCCATCGAAAATATGCTGTTTGATTTTCGAATAGTGAAATATCTTGGTGTGTACATTTATACGATAGTATTATTATTGGCTATACTACTTTTAAGGAACTCATCATTATTATTAAATGAACTCTTACTTTTACTGTTTGCGCTGCCTCTTACCATAATCATTATTTCGCGGAGTAAAGGTATCGTGCGGTACATACTTCTTTCCTTCGTGCTGTTATATTGGGTTCAAAAGATATCCAGTTTATTTATTCTTGATTACAGTTTAAGTGATAAGGTAGAATTGCTAATTGCAATTTTCAATTCTATTTTGCTGGGTGGCATTTATTTGAACCGCGAGCCTTTTCGTATTCAATTTCCGCTGGTGCTGGGCTTTTTTCAACAGGCTTTGTTACCTTTTTTATTTATGCTTGGCTTCCTGGTTATCCCCCTGCATGTGATAGGTTATACATCATTGTCTGGTACGATATTAAATGGAACCATTAGTTTCTGTTATCTGTCGTCTGTTATTTTAATCAGCTCAATCGTACTTCGTGATTTTCTTAAACTATTCGAGCAAACCAGTTTCATCAAAAATTCGGTATTAGCGCAGCGTTATTATTCAACATTATTTACAGCCATCCGATTAATAGCGTATTATTTTTTAATTGTTTCTTTCATAAGGGTGTTTTCCTTGAGCTTATTGATCAATTCCTTATTGCAAAACCTTTGGTCATTCGGTGGTCAGTTCGGTTCGTTTACAATTACGGTAGGCGATGTGCTTGAATTTATCATCATACTTTTTGTTTCATGGGTTGTGTCTGTGGTGATGCAGGTGCTTTTAGAAGGGGAGATACTTTCGCGTATTAATTTGCGCAGAGGTGTAGCGATGGCAATTGGTGTGATTGTGCGCTATTTTATTATTGTGCTGGGCTTCTTGCTGGCGATGGCCACCACGGGATTTGATCTCACCAAGATTAGTATACTGGCAGGTGCACTGGGTGTGGGTATTGGTTTTGGGCTTCAGAACCTGGTGGCCAATTTTATAGCTGGTTTGATTTTAATTTTTGAGCGCCCATTCGTAGTAGACGATATAATCGAATCGGACCAGGTGGAGGGTACTGTAAAGCAGATTGGCATTCGCGCATCAAAAATATTAACCTATGATGGTGCAGAGGTAATTATTCCGAATTCAAACTTAATCAGTAATCGGGTAAGTAATTGGACACTTTCAAGTGCCGCTCGCAGACAGTTAATTATCGTGCGCACCGCAACGAATGCAAATCCTGATGAAGTGATTACAATTTTGGATAAGTTGGTAAAGCAACACGAAAGTACGATGCAAACACCCGAGCCTTTCGTGCTTTTTGAAGGACAGGTTGAACAGTCGCTGCAGTTTAAAGTGTATTACTGGGTAATGACTGATTTTTTCAAAGCGCGAAGTGAAATTAACTTGCGCATTTATCATGAATTGAAAGCCATGGGTGTTGAAGTACCAATTCCTTTTTATCAAATTCAATCAAAACAGGTGAAGTAAAAGTAAAACCAACGAAGGGGGATTATACCGCATCCGTTTTAAAGATTTTTGATAGTGGCACTGCAGTAATACCATGAAGAAAGATGCTCAACAACACGGTGAGTGAAATCACTGAGATAATTCGCTCATATCCTTCGGAGCCAAGTTTTAGCACCATCATTAATAAATATAACACTGAAGCAATTCCGCGCGGGCCAAACCAACCGATAAACCAGATGGTAGACTTTGGCAATCCTGATCCAATTAAACTAATTGCCACCGGAAGCATACGAATAACGGTTAAACTGAGTAACGCATAAACCAGTGCTCTCCAATCCCAGAATGGATATGAAGCCTGGCTTTCGGCTTCACCAAATTCGCGGATTCGTTCGCGGATCGTTTCCGTGCGTGTGCCCAGCATCATGCCTGCGAAGTATGCGGCCATAAATCCATTGCCATGAACAGATTCAGCCAGATAAAACGAAAGTATCGCGAGCGACACAGAAGCAAGTTGCTGAAAAGTATGATTCATCCAACCCCGACTGGAGGCATGTTCCACCAACCATCCTCCAAGCCATCCTACCAATCCACCGATGAGTGGACCAAAAACAAATTGCTTCAGTACAAAAAGTGACCAGTAGGAAGTATCCATTGATTCGCCTGGATTTCCGGAGAGTACGGCAAGGCAAATTAAGATTGGTGGCAGTGCGATGCCATCGTTCAGACCACTTTCAACATTGATCGTCTGACGGATTTTTTC
>JALOMN010000020.1 GCA_025455445.1 Cyclobacteriaceae bacterium | reverse complement strand
GATCCTATGAATGTAGGAAAGCCAATCTCTGCGAGCACAGGAATCGAAGTAGAGGGTAATCCATATTACAAACAGGAATGGAGTAAAGGACTTGCCTATGTAGTAAAAGAAGGAGTAGCAATTTCTTTGGCTAAGGTTAAGTATAACGTATTATCTGAACAACTTGAGTTTGAAAACAGTGGTAAGATGATGTTTCTTGACAACACTATTTTTTCTCAGTTTATCCTGATAAATGGGTCTGATTCTTTATTGTTCAGGAATAAAATAGAGGGCATTAAATCCATCCCCTCAACCTCGTATGTAAATGTTGCTTATGAAGGAAATAATCTCTGGATTATTAAGCCTATCAAAACGCTAATCAACGATCCGGATGCAACTTATGGTTCTACTAAAAAGAAACTAATTCAAAGTGATGAAGCTTTTTTTGTGATTAAATCAAATAAGGAAGTTGTGTCATTTAAAATGACCTATCGCTCCATCACTAAAAGTTTGGGTATTGATTCAAAACAGTTTAGTGATTTCTTAGCCTCTTCTGGTTATTCGTTGGAACAGCCGGCTTATTATAAATACATTTTTGCCTGGCTTGACGGTAAACTGTAGTCAGGATTTAAAATTTTAACGTTTCATCAGGTAGTTTCTCACATAGTCAGAAGCGCCATTTTCCAATGTATGAAATGGCTTATCGTAACCAATCTTTCTGATTTTTTCCATATTGGCTTCTGTAAAGTATTGATACTTATCACGGATATCAGCAGGGGTATCAATAAATTCAATTACTTCGGGTTTATCCAGTGCGCGAAACACTGCTTTGGTTAAATCCTTAAAGGTGCGTGCTTTGCCAGAACCCAGGTTATAAATTCCTGAGTTTTTGCGATGATGCATAAAGAACATGCACACATCTGCTACATCTTTCACATACACAAAGTCGCGCATCTGCTCGCCATCTTTAAACTCAGGGTTATGTGATTTAAAGAGTTTCATTTTTCCGGTCTTCATAATCTGGTTATAGGCATGCCAGATTACAGATGCCATTCGCCCTTTGTGATATTCATTTGGCCCATACACATTGAAGAATTTTAGTCCCACCCAGAAAAACGGTTTTTCTTTTTGCTTCAATGCCCACACATCAAAATCTTGTTTCGATTGACCATAAGGGTTTAACGGTTTCAGGTTTGGAATTTGTGATTCATCATCATCATAACCCGATTCACCCAAACCATAGGTGGCCGCAGAAGAAGCATACACCAACGGAATCTGGTACTTACAACAGCGTGCCCAGATATCTTTTGTGTATTGCGTGTTTAACTTATTTAGAAGCTCTATATCAAATTCTGCAGTATCGGTGCGTGCACCGATATGAAAAATAAATTCGATGGTTTCATAATGAGCATCAAGCCATTCAATAAAAACTTCACGGTCAACTTTTTCTTTGATTTTTAAACCGGTCAGATTTTTATTCTTTTCAGCATTATCAAACTTATCTACTGCAATAATTGCATTGAAATTATCCTGGTTGAGTCGGTGTATTAGATAGCTGCCAATGAAGCCGGCAGCACCGGTAACTACTATCATACTTTTTTTTAAGCAATTTACATAAAACAATCTTGTTTTGAAGGTCATTCAAAGGATACGATCAATCCTATAAGTAAAAGTTCACATTATTGTATCCTGTGTGATGTAGTATATTAGATCCAGTAAACATAGTTATGATATACGTTAGCAGAAAGGAGCATTTTAACGCAGCCCATAAACTTTATAATCCCTTGTGGACACTCGAAAAAAATCAGGAAGTATTTGGGCCGTGTGCCAATGAAAACTGGCATGGTCATAATTTTGATTTAATAGTTACCGTAAAAGGTATGCCTGACCCTGAAACCGGATTTGTGATTGATTTGAAAAAACTAAGCATACTGATTCGCAGTGAAGTAATCGATAAGCTGGACCATAAAAATTTAAATCTGGATGTGGAGTTCATGAAAGGCAAGCTGGCCAGCTGTGAAAATCTCATCACCGAAATCTGGAAAATATTGCAACCACGAATTTCAGGAATCAGTAAGTTTGGCAAATTGCACTCGATTCGGTTATATGAAACACCAAGAAATTATGTGGAGTATTATGGTGAATAAATTAAAAGTACTGCGCGCGTGAAATATTATATCATAGCCGGAGAACGCTCGGGAGATTTACATGGAGGCAACCTGGTAAAGGCGCTTCGCAAATACGATTCACAGGCGCAACTTCGTGGTTTTGGTGGAGATGAAATGCAACAAGCAGGCGTGGACGTAATTGTGCATTATCGCGATCTCGCATTCATGGGGTTTATTTCATTGGCAACTAGTCTTTTTAAAATCTTTGGATTTTTATCCAGATGCAAAGAAGATATTCTTCATTACAAACCGGATGCACTCATATTGATTGATTACGGTGGATTTAATCTTCGCATTGCAAAGTTTGCCAAATCACATGGCATGAAAGTCTTTTATTACATACCACCCAAAGTATGGGCGTGGAATCAAAGTCGTGCAAGGAAGTTAAAGGCTTATACAGACCGGGTGTTTTCTATTTTACCTTTCGAATTGGAATTTTATAAGCAATATAAATTACAAGCCGATTATGTTGGTAATCCGGTGTTGGATGCAATAAAGGGCCATCAAATAGATCATAATTTTCTTACCCGATTGGGAATTTCAAAAGATAAAAAACTGGTGGCTTTGCTTCCGGGTAGCAGAAAACTGGAATTAAAACTTATCGTACCTCTTATGGCTGAGGTTGCAGCGGCAGCTCCGCAGGTTCAATTCGTAGTAGCCACAGTGAATAATCTACCATCCGAATTATACAGTGCGTTGCAGGGAAAGCCAAATGTGAGATTAATAGAGGGAGAAACCTATAACCTGCTTAGCTATGCTGATGCCGCCATAGTTACTTCCGGCACGGCCACATTGGAAACGGCCCTTTTCAAAGTTCCGCAGGTAGTGGTGTATAAAACCAGTAGCCTGGAATACCTGATCGTGAAGAGCTTAATCAAAGTGAAGTTTATCTCGTTGGTTAACTTAATAGCGGATAAGGAAGTTGTAAAAGAAATGATCCAGCATACAGCCAATAAAGATCTACTAGGGGCAGAATTACTGAAGCTCTTGAATGACAACTCATATAATTCATCAATGAAAACGGAATACGAAAGATTGTATTCTCTTTTGGATACTGGTTCAGCTTCTGAAAATACGGCCAGGTTGATAACCCAACACATGAAACCATAAACGGACTACTTACGCAACTTTGAGTTTGCTGTAATGTGATTTATTGAATTTCTCTTCCGCGTAGGCTCGCGTGATCACCAGTCGGTCAGTTGTTTTTTCTGAAGGCATTTCGAACATGGCATCATTTACAATTGCCTCGCAAATGGAGCGAAGTCCTCGTGCTCCTAATTTAAAATCAACTGCTTTTTCAACAATAAAATCCAAAGCGCCTTCTTTGAATTCTAATTCAATGTTCTCCATTTCAAACAGTTTTTTATACTGTTTGACCAACGCATTTTTTGGCTCTGTTAATATTTTGCGAAGCACATTATTATCTAGTGGATTGAGATAAGAAACCACGGGCAAGCGACCAATGAGTTCAGGAATCAAACCAAAACTTTTTAAATCCTGCGATGAAACAAATTGCAGCAGGTTGTCTTTATCAATATCAGTAGGGGATATTGAATCTTGTGTAGCCGCAAAACCCAGTGGTCGCGTATTTAATCGTCTGCCGATCAATCTGGAAATACCTTCAAAGGCACCACCACATATAAACAATATGTTTTCCGTATTTACCGAAATCATTTTTTGGTCAGGGTGCTTGCGACCACCCTGAGGAGGAACGTTAACAGCAGTGCCTTCTAATAATTTAAGTAAGGCCTGTTGCACACCTTCACCACTTACATCACGCGTGATGGAAGGATTATCAGACTTGCGGGCAATTTTATCAATCTCATCGATATACACAATACCACGCTCAGCAGCCTCCACGTTATAATCTGCGGCTTGCAGCAATCGCGTAAGAATGCTTTCCACATCTTCCCCTACATAACCAGCCTCGGTTAATACAGTAGCATCAGCAATACAAAAAGGTACTTGCAGAATTTTAGCAAGTGTGCGAGCCAGGTAAGTTTTACCTGTTCCGGTTTCACCCACCATAATGATGTTTGACTTTTCAATAGTAACATCACTATCCATCTTTTGCTGCGTAAGTCGTTTGAAGTGATTGTAAACAGCCACAGACATTACCCGCTTGGCTTCATCTTGCCCGATTACATATTCATCCAGAAACTTCTTGATTTCACGGGGTTTAATCAGTTTAAAGTTGGGCAATGCTCCTCCTTCAACTTTGTTTTTCTTTTCTTCCTGTAAAATCTGGCTGGCTTGTGTTACACACTTGTCACAAATATGGGCATGTATTCCTGAAATCATCAGATCTACATCTTTCTTGTTTCTGCCGCAAAATGAACAAGTTACTTCCGCCATAATGAATTGTTAATGTGTAAATTAGTCAATCAACCAATTGGGTAAAGGTACCACTTTCCCGGCTAATTGATAAAGAGTTTAATTGTCTTATTACTTCTTACGCTCCAGCACCTCGTCAATCAAGCCATATTCTTTAGCCTCGCTGGCGCGCATCCAGTAATCGCGGTCAGAGTCCTTTTCAATTCTTTCGAAGGTCTGTCCGCAATGATTAGCGAGTATGGTGTATAAATCTTGTCTTAACTCAATAGTCTGTTTTAGTGAAATTTCCATGTCTTTTGATGTTCCCTGCATACCCGCGGAAGGTTGGTGTATCATGACGCGTGAGTGTGGCAAGCCTGAACGCTTTTTCTTAGCACCTGCAGCCAATAATACTGCACCCATGGAGGCGGCCAGGCCGGTGCAAATGGTCGCTACATCCGGATTTACATATTGCATGGTGTCATAAATACCTAACCCAGCGTGTACAGAGCCACCCGGACTGTTGATATACATGATAATATCTTTCTTGGGATCGGAGGATTCAAGAAATAATAGTTGCGCAGTAATTACGTTGGCAACATAATCATCTACCGCAGTACCGAAAAAAATAATCCGGTCAGCCATTAATCGAGAGAATACATCTATTACGGTAGCACGCATTTGTCTTTCCTCCACCACATTAGGAGTCATACCCGTAACGGTGTACGGATTCTCGTTCATATATTTTGCGTAACTGTCAAGTGCGTTGCCGCTCATGCCTAAATGATGAACTGCATATTTTCTGAATTCGTTGGATTGTGACATAGTATCTTAAATAAGTTATTTTAATTTATTACGTAGACGGAATTCTCCGCTTTTTAGTTTTCTATACTTCAATGTTACTAATAAATTGTCATTTAAAAAGCCCCACAACAAGTGAGGCTTTTATATAACTTGGAAGTGTCTTGATTTGTTCCCTTTGTTCTTAGTGTTGGTGTTTTTCAACCAATTTCTTAAACTCCTCTAAACTCACTTTTTTTTCAGTTACAGTAATTGATTCTTTAATCAATTTCATGATTTTTTCATGACGGAGCTGATTATAAAGTTTCATGAAGTTTTCACCCTTACCGTCCTGACCTGCCAGGTAGTTATTGGCGATGTCATTGAGTTTATCACCCAGCTGGCTGGCAATTGCTGGGCCGCCAAATTGATCGATAATAAATTGTTTCGCTTTCTCGCGCACCTCGTCACCTTCCACTTTTATTTCCTTATCCTCAGCAATTTTATTCTTTATCAGATCCCACTTCAATGAATCGCGATACGAATTGAATTCTTTATCCAGAATTTCATCTGTAACATCACCATTGCTTGAGTTTTTAAGCCATTTTTTCAAAAAATTCTCAGGCATGGTGATAGCAGTATGATCAACATAGAAATGCTGAATTTCATGTTCCAGTAAATGCTCTGTTTCGCGCTGATAATTTTCGCTGATAGTAGATTTTATTTTTTCAATAAACTCTTCTTCTGATTTTACAGCCTCATGTCCAAACACTTTGTCAAACAATTCCTGGTTGATAGAAGCAGGCTCTGACTTATTGATGCTTGTTACTTTGAATGTAAAAGAACCAGTTGAATTACTGGCAGCAACCTCATCTACATTCAAGGCCTGTGCCTTTGACTGGTTATCATCAAAAGCTTTGTCTATATCAAATTCAATGATATCATCCTTTTTCAAACCTATGAATTTGGATTGCTCACTGGCAGCTACCTTTTTTATTGTGATGTATGATCCCTTTTTTTCTTCAGCACCATTCAATGATATTTCTCCATAAAGATTGCAATCGGCATCGCTTACCTCTGGGTGAGTGGTGTTGCCAAAGCGAACCTTCAGATCTTCTAATGTTTCATCAATTGTTTTTTGATCCACTTCAATTGGATGTGATTGAACTTTTACATTCTTAGAAAGGTCAATCTGAAAATCATCAACCAGTCCTATCTGAAATTCAAATTCAAAATCTTTTTGTGTGTCCCAGTCAATTCCAAAACCTTTTTCCTGGTCAGGCATGGGGTCACCCAGTATTCGAAGTTTCTGCTCTTTAATATAATCGCTTACGGAATGAGACACGAGGTGATTTACTTCTTCCACCAGGATTGACTTACCAAACATTTTTTTGATAACTCCTGAAGGCACCTTACCCTGGCGAAAACCTTTTATATTGGCTTTGCGGGCGTAGTCTTTAACTTTCTCTTCTACTTTAGGCAGATAGTCATTCTCACTAAGCTGAATCTTGATAATGCCATCGGTAGCATTTTGTTTTTCTAATGTAATATTCAAGGTATCCTGACTTTAAGTTGTACAGTTAAAATAAATTCTGCTTGCGCAGGGTTTAAAGTTATTGAACCCTCCTCCCGGTGAATTAATATTCCGAAAGGAGGGTTCAGATTTTGTGCGCATGGAGGGACTCGAACCCCCACGCCTTGCGGCACCAGATCCTAAGTCTGGCACGGCTACCAATTACGCCACATGCGCAAAACTGACATTTCATTAAAAAAACAGCTTTTTTTAACGAATGGAGTGCAAATTTAGAGATTATTCGTTATGATTAAAGTGGAGTTTAAAAAATCAATATAAATACCCCAAAACTGTGGTAATTGATGTAGAGGTTGAAAAAAGAGAAATAATAGGCCGCTATCGCAGGCTTTTGCGCAAGGCCAAGCCAATTTTAAATGAAGGCGATGCGAGACTGATAAAAAGAGCCTTTACAATAAGTATGGAGGCGCATAAAGATATGAGGCGCAAATCGGGTGAGCCTTATATTTTCCACCCTTTGTCTGTAGCTGAAATTTGTGTAGAGGAAATTGGTTTAGGCACCACTTCTATTATTGCCGCCTTGCTGCATGATGTGGTAGAAGATACTGACATTCAGCTGAAGGACCTGGAGCAGATTTTCGGAATAAAAATCGCCAAGATTATTGACGGCCTCACCAAAATCAAAGGCGTATTTGAGTATGGTTCCTCCGCGCAGGCAGAGAATTTCAGAAAAATGCTTTTCACGCTATCAGAAGATGTGCGTGTAATTCTTATCAAACTTGCCGACAGGTTGCACAACATGCGCACTTTGGATAGCATGCCGCGCAACAAGCAGCTGAGGGTTGCCTCAGAAACAATCTATCTCTATGCGCCACTGGCACATCGCTTAGGTTTGAATGCCATTAAAACCGAACTGGAAGATTTATATCTGCGATTTACGGATTATCCCATTTATCATGATATCGCCATCAAGATTGATGAAACCAGAGCCTCGCGAAATAAGTTTATCAAACAATTTGTACAGCCTGTTAAAGATGAACTGGATAAACTTAAGGTGGATTATGAGATTAAGAGCCGTCCAAAGTCTATCTTTTCTATTTATAATAAGATGCGTAAGCAAAACATTCCTTTTGAAGAAGTGTATGATTTGTTTGCAGTCCGAATAATTATTGATACACCCATCGAACAGGAGAAATCTTTTTGCTGGCAGGTATATTCAATCGTAACGGATTATTATACGCCAAACCCCGATCGCTTGCGCGACTGGATTAGCACGCCTAAGGTAAATGGGTATGAATCGCTGCACACTACGGTAATGGCTAAAAATGGGCAGTGGGTAGAAGTCCAGATTCGCACCAGGCGAATGGATGAAATTGCAGAAAAGGGTTATGCGGCACACTGGAAGTATAAAGATTCAAACTCCAGTCACGAATCTAACCTCGAAAAATGGTTGATGAAGGTACGCGAGCTATTGGAAAAACAAGATCTTACCGCGCTTGAGTTTGTGGATGATTTCAGAGGAAATCTTTTCAATGAAGAAGTTTTTGTGTTCACACCGAAAGGCGAATTAAAAACTCTTCCTAACGGAGCAACGGCATTGGATTTCGCTTTTGACATACATACCGATATTGGTGCGAAATGCATTGGAGCGAAAGTCAATCAAAAGCTTGTACCCATAAACCATATATTGAAAAATGGAGACCAGATTGAAATCTTAACTTCATCCAAGCAAAAGCCTAATGAAGACTGGCTAAGATTTGTGATAAGCCCCAAGGCTAAATCAAAAATAAAAGAACTTCTTAAGGAAGATAAGAGAGGCACGGCAGACCTGGGTAAAGAAATCTTGCTGCGCAAGCTTAAACAACTTAAAATTGACGCTAACAGCCGCGTAAATGAACAAATGCGTGAATATTTTAATGTCAACTCGCAATTTGATTTGTATTACCGCATAGGAAAGGGATTGATTACACTAAACGATCTAAAAAAATTCAAGGACTTTAAGCCATCATCGGCTCTTAAAACAAAACCGCATACAGATGTTACAGATGCCAAGGCGGTAGAGCAGGAAATACATAAAATGAAGGGGCGATATGAAGATATCTTGCTTATTGGCGAAGATATGGATGTGGTGGAATATAAATTGGCCAAATGCTGCACGCCAATTCCCGGAGATGATGTATTCGGATTTGTGACGGTAAATGAAGGAATCAAAATTCATCGCACCTCTTGCCCCAATGCTACTGAACTGTTGGCCAATCATGGAAATCGGGTTATTAAGGCAAAATGGACCTCGCAGCATGAAGTATCCTTTTTAACAGGCTTGAAAGTGATCGGAACAGATAGGGTAGGACTCATCAATGATGTGTCAAAAGTAATTTCTGAAGAATTAAAAGTGAATATGAGTTCGTTGTCATTTAAAACAGACCATGGCATTTTTAATGGTGAAATCATGCTTTACGTCAATGATACCCGACATTTGGAAATGCTGATAAAAAAACTGGAAACTGTAGAAGGCGTGGTGAAGGTTTCCAGATTTGAGTCGCGAAACAATTAATGTCAAATCTCTCTATATTTGACCGTAATTTTTGTCAATGGCGCTGAATCCGAAAGCATTCGAAGAAGTTAAGCAAATTTTCACAGCCTTTCTTGAAAATAAAGAGCTAAGAAAAACGCCAGAGCGTTATGCTATCCTCGAAGAGATATATTCTTTGTCAGGTCATTTTGATGTGGAGTCACTCTATATCAACATGAAAAATAAAAATTACCATGTAAGCCGTGCCACGGTCTATAACACATTAGATTTGTTAGTAGAATGCGATTTGGTGAGCAAACATCAGTTTGGAAAAAATATTGCTCAATATGAAAAGTCATATGGCTTTAAACAGCATGATCATTTAATATGTACTGATTGTAATAAAGTAATTGAATTTTGTGACCCCCGTATTCAAACCATACAAAATACAATCGAAGAATTAATGCATTTTAATGTGATGCATCACTCGCTTATACTTTACGCAACGTGTACAAAGAAAAATTGTGAAAATCGGAAGTCATGAATTTTACAAATGAAATAAGAGGAAAGTCATTGGTATTAAGAATATCAGGCGATTTAATTGGTGAGAATAGCGGCACACAGTTGCTACAGGTTGCAAATGAGGCCATCTCAAATCAAATAAAATCCTGTATCATTGATATAACTGAACTTCGATATATTAATAGCAGCGGAATTGGTGTATTGATTACTGTGTTAACAAAGTTTCGCAATAAAGGCGGAGAAGTTTATTTGATGAACCCCTCTGAAAGTGTGAAAAAGTTGTTGGTTATCACCAAGCTAAATTCAATCTTTCAAATAATCAATTCAGAGGAGGAAGCACAATAATAAAGTTAGATTTATAATATAATTGACTGGCGTCATTCGCTGGTTAGAAATTTTTGATAGATGAAAGTAGATGTGTTATTAGGCCTTCAGTGGGGCGATGAAGGTAAAGGAAAAATAGTAGACGTATTAGCTCCCAAGTACGATGTGGTTGCGAGATTTCAAGGAGGTCCTAATGCAGGCCATACACTGGAATTCAATGGCATCAAACATGTGTTGCATCAGATACCTTCCGGCATTTTTAGGGAAAAGACCAGGAATGTGATAGGCAATGGTGTGGTATTGGATCCAATCATTTTTAAGAACGAAATTGAAAAGTTGGCGAAATACAACCTGGATTTCCGCGCCAATTTGTTTATCTCAAAGAAAGCAACGATAATAATTCCCACACATAGACTATTAGATCAGGCTTATGAAAAGGCCAAGGGTATAGATAAGATTGGATCTACCTTAAAAGGTATCGGACCTTCTTATCAGGATAAAATTGGAAGGCAGGGATTAAGAGTAGGCGATATTTTATCAGAAAACTTCAAGGCAAAATTCAATAAGTTAGTAGATGCACACTTTGAGATTTTAAAAAAGTATGATATCGAATACAATTGGTCCGACCTGGAAACACAATTTTTCAATGCGGTTGATTTCTTGAAACAGTTCAATCTGATCGATAGCGAATATTTTATCAACGAAGAGTTGAAAAAGGGCTCCACCATCTTGGCCGAAGGAGCTCAGGGTTCATTGTTGGATATTGATTTTGGTAGTTACCCATTTGTAACGAGTTCCAATACCGTGACTGCAGGTGCGTGCACTGGCTTAGGCGTTGCGCCTCGCAAGATTGGCGAAGTATATGGAATATTTAAAGCATATAGCACGCGGGTTGGAAGCGGACCGTTTCCTACCGAATTGTTAAATGAAGAAGGGGAGAGAATGCGCAAAGAAGGAAATGAATTTGGCTCAACCACAGGTCGGCCTCGCAGATGTGGCTGGATAGACTTGCCCTCATTAAAGTATTCCATTATGATTAATGGTGTTACACAATTATTAATGATGAAAGCTGATGTGTTAAACATATTCCCCACCATCAAAATCTGCACGCATTACCAGCTCAGTGATGGAACGATCACTGAATCAATACCCTATGAAGTTATAAATCAGCAGATTACACCTATTTATACGGAGATGAAGGGCTGGAATACCTCACTTGCTGATATCACTAAGGATAGTATGCCAAAAGAACTTGCTGACTATATCGCCTATCTTGAAAAGGCATTGGAAGTTCCTATTACAGTGATATCAATAGGCCCCGATCGGGAGCAAACTATTTTGAAGTAATTTTTTAAAGAATTTTTCTAGCCACTACTTGCTTTACGGGAAATAGCTAGTACATTTGCACTCCCAAAACGGACCAAGGGGCTCTGATGAGGAATTGTTGGAGATAGAACAAAGGTCTATGACCACGATGTAAACCAGCTAGTAATAGCATTTTACAAACGTAAACGTTCTTTGAATAGATAGATTGATAGCGGACCCGGATATACTCGATGGAGGGTATATTCGAGTTGATTTCTTTAAGGATTCGGCAGAGATGTTGAATGGACAAAAAAAGTTAATGAGGACCGAGGATTAAATGACATAGGCCAAGGGGTTTGAGAGTTCGAGAGAGCGCTGAACCGCGAGGCAGTTTAGGTTTAAGGGCTAGGTACTTTGTACTTAAGACTTTGGACTTTAGACTAAAGAAAATACTATGGAGAGTTTGATCCTGGCTCAGGATGAACGCTAGCGGCAGGCCTAATACATGCAAGACGAACGGTAAGTTGGTTAGCAATAATCGACCTAGAGTGTCGTAAGGGTGCGTAACGAGTATGCAATCTGCCCTCAACAGGAGAATAGCTCCCCGAAAGGGGAATTAACACTCCGTAATATGTGAGTGTGGCATCACACACACATTAAAACTACGGTGGTTGAGGATGAGCATGCTTCTGATTAGTTAGTTGGCGGGGTAACGGCCCACCAAGGCGATGATCAGTAGGGGAACTGAGAGGTTGATCCCCCACACTGGCACTGAGATACGGGCCAGACTCCTACGGGAGGCAGCAGTAGGGAATAT
>JALOMN010000265.1 GCA_025455445.1 Cyclobacteriaceae bacterium | reverse complement strand
AAAAACTATATAGAACCTGACTGTGATGCTCCGTTGGCGGCTCAACATCTTTACAATCTGGCCAAAGATGACATGTATGAATTTTTAAAACATTCCAGTCACGTGAAAAGATTGCAGCGTCTCAACATTCAAAAAGATATCGAGTTTTGTCTCACCCCTGACCAATACACGGTAATTCCACGATTAGTAAATGGTGAATTGGTGTGTTGATCACTTAGTCAGCTGAATAGGCAGCCTTACCACCCACCACAGTTCTAAGGACCTTTACATTTCTGATTTGCGTGCGCGGAATCTCAAAGATATTCTGGTCTAGCACAACAAAATCTGCAAGCTTACCTGTTTCAATAGTTCCTTTGATTTGCTCTTCAAAGGAAGCATAGGCGGCTCTTACCGTATAAGACTTCACTGCCTCTTCCACACTTATCTTTTGTTCAGGAACCCACCCTTCAGGATTTTTGCCATCCAATGTTTCTCGGGTAACCGCTGCATAAATTCCTTCAAGAGGAGTAGCTGGCGCTACAAACCAATCACTTCCAAAAACAAGATTCGCATTTGCATTTAATAATGAACGAAATGCATATGTAGTTTTAATGCGTTCCTCACCAATCAGTTTTTCGGCCCAACGCCCATCGTCAATCGCATGATAAGGTTGCATGCTGGGTATCACATTCAATTCTGAAAAACGTCTTATATCATCTGGATGAATATGTTGAGCATGCTCTATTCTGAATCTTCTGTCGCGTTCGCCATTCTCTTTCTCGATTTGTTCATAAATATTTAATAAGGTATTTATAGCCTTGTCGCCAATGGCATGCGTCATCACGTGCAAACCCGCACTGTCCGCAGATTTGATCCGGCTGTATAACTCTTTTTCAGAAGTGATAAAAAAACCTGAATCACCTGGAGTATCCTGATAGGGTTTAAAAAATGCGGCAGTATGAGAACCTAACGATCCATCTACGAATTCTTTAAGTCCACCAATTCTCAACCATTTATCTCCCCGGCCTTGTTGTTTGATTTTTGAGTCCAATTGTCGCCACTCGGTTAACATCATTCCGGCATAAATGCGTGTCTTCAGGTTATCGTTGTTGCGGGCTCGTTCAAACACATTCATATAACCACTTACATTATGCACCGAGGTGACGCCTCTTGCAGCTACGTAATTCATCGCAGACTGTAAGGCCTGATCTTCCTGCGCTTCGGTGGGTGCTGGCAATACACGATAGATCAAATTCATTGCGTTATCCTTAAATATGCCTGTGATTTTACCTTTCTTATTATGCACGATTGCTCCGCCTGCAACTTGCTTCACTTTGTCATCCAGACCTGCAGCTTACAATGCTGCACTGTTTGCCAGACACATGTGTCCATCCAGTCGGTTGATCCATACCGGATTGTCTTGGGTTACCGAGTCGATCCATTGACGTGAAGGAAGTTCACCGCCCCAGTTTTCATGATCCCAATCCCCATTGGTTATCCATGCACCTTTAGGTTGAGTGGCAGCAAATTCCTTAATAAGCGTGATAAACTCCTGAGGTGTCTTTGCATTGCGCAGTTGCACCGAGGCAAGCGCAAAACCACCATCCATAAAATGAGTATGACAATCAATGAAGCCGGGCAAAATCAAATTACCTTCTCTTGCCTCAAAAATTTTTGTATGATCATCCTGCCACTGTTCTATTTCAGATCTGGACCCCACTGCCACAATGGAATCACCCACTATTGCAAAGGCTTCTGCCCAGGGTAAATGATCATTCCCTGTCCAAATATTTCCATACACAATCTGATCAGCAACCGGATGCTGCCTACAGGAAAGCAGTGAAATAACCAGGAGAAATCCAATCAGTATTCGAGTCATTTTAACTTTGGATTTTGATGATGACGATCTCTATCGCGAAGGGTTTTCTTTTCAAGATTTTTCTGAAATGCTTCCGTAAGATTCACTCCGGTCTGATTGGCCAGGCACAACAACACCCATAACACATCGGCCATTTCCTCTCCTAACTCTTTTTGCTTATCCGATTCTTTTTCGGATTGGTCGCCATACCTGCGCGCCATAATACGGGCTACTTCACCTACCTCCTCGGTGAGAATTGCCATGTTGGTCAATTCACTGAAATATCTAACACCGTATCTCTTTATCCACTCATCCACTTGTTGTTGGGCTTCCTGCAGTGTCATTTTTAAAAGATTTATAAGGGAATATTTCCGTGTTTCTTTTTAGGCAGCTTGGCAACTTTATTTTCAAGCATTGCAAATGCACGAATCAATTTTTCTCTTGTTTGGTCAGGATAAATTACTTCATCAATATAGCCTCTGAAAGCAGCGCGA
The DNA here is from genome assembly GCA_025455445.1 of Cyclobacteriaceae bacterium. Classification (GTDB taxonomy): domain Bacteria; phylum Bacteroidota; class Bacteroidia; order Cytophagales; family Cyclobacteriaceae; genus ELB16-189. The sequence continues at coordinate 2,140 of JALOMN010000265.1, read as the reverse complement.
TAAGGATTGGCAAATTTGCGAGTGTACTCCTCTACTTTCTCATTTAGCTTAGCTTCCGGATTTTCTGCTTCCGCTATTTCTTTGCGGAAAATAATTTCAGAAGCACCTTTTGCTCCCATCACAGCAATCTCTGCAGTGGGCCAGGCATAATTCATATCTGCGCCAATGTGTTTGGAGTTCATTACATCATACGCACCACCATACGCTTTACGCGTAATGACTGTTACGCGTGGTACCGTTGCTTCTGAAAAAGCATATAATAATTTAGCGCCATTGGTGATGATGGCATTCCATTCCTGATCAGTGCCGGGTAAAAATCCGGGTACATCTTCCAGCACCAGTAAGGGTATATTAAAACTATCACAGAAGCGCACAAATCGGGCACCCTTTACACTGGCATCAATATCCAATACACCCGCTAATGCCGCAGGTTGATTGCCGACAATACCGATACTGCGGCCGGCCAGACGCGCAAACCCCACCACAATGTTTTCAGCAAAATTTTTATGCACTTCAAAAAATGAATTTTCATCTACCACACCAGCAATCACTTCGCGCATGTCATATGGTTGATTGGGATTGGTCGGGATTATTTCATTTAATGCAGGTCGTGATTCATTACCATGTGTATAGTGCAAGCGAGGAGCCTCCTCTTCGCAATTTTGAGGTATGTAACTCAATAATTGCTTAATGTAATTGATGCATTCTATCTCATTCGCACAGGCAAAATGTGTTACACCACTTTTTGTACTATGCGTGCTGGCACCTCCCAACTCTTCCGAAGATACATCTTCGTGCGTCACTGTTTTTACCACGTTCGGTCCGGTTACAAACATGAACGAAGTATTCTCAACCATTAAAATAAAATCTGTGATAGCGGGCGAATACACTGCACCTCCTGCGCACGGCCCCATAATAGCTGATATCTGCGGCACCACACCGGAAGCCATTACATTGCGATAAAAAATATCGGCATAGCCTCCCAACGAAACTACTCCTTCCTGAATGCGTGCACCACCCGAATCATTAAGTCCAATAACAGGCGCTCCGTTTTTCATGGCCAACTCCATGATCTTCACAATTTTTTCGGCATGTGTTTCAGAAAGCGAACCACCAAACACGGTGAAGTCTTGTGAAAAGACATACACCAGTCTTCCATTCACCTTTCCATAACCGGTTACTACACCATCGCCCAGGTAATGTTCCTTGTCCAGTCCAAAATCCCGACTGCGGTGCATCACAAATTTTCCAAGTTCTTCAAAGGAACCTTCATCCACCAATAAATTAATTCGCTCACGCGCAGTAAGCTTTCCCTTATTGTGTTGCTGGTCAATACGTTTTTCTCCACCTCCTAAAAGTGATTCCTGATTTTTTCTCGCCAGTTCATCAAATTTTTGCTGGAGTATTTCAGATGCGATTTTTCGTTTTGTCATAGGATATAAAGCTATTCTCAAATATAGCCGCTGATTTGATTTGAGATATGAAAAAAGTTGCCATAATTGATATGGGCACCAACACCTTTCACCTTATGATTGCCCAGGTGAATGCAAAGAGTTTCACAATACTAAGCCGCGACAAAGTACCTGTAAAAATTGGTGCGGGCGGCATTAACAATGGTATTATCACACAAGAAGGTGTAACCCGTGCGCTCACGACCATGAAATCATTTAAAGACATCATGATTAGAGAAAAAATTAATTCAGCCAAAGCGATAGGAACCAGCGCTTTCCGCAATGCGCAAAACGGAGCTGAGGTTGCTCATTTAATTACAAATCAAACCGGTATTGATTGTGAGATCATCTCCGGAATAGAAGAGGCTGAATATATTTATAAAGGTGTGAGGGTGGCAATTTCGTTAGGGAAGGAACCTTCTTTGATTATGGATATCGGGGGAGGGAGCGTGGAGTTTGTTATTGGCAACGAAGAAAATATATTCTGGAGTCATAGTTTTGAGATTGGAGGACAGCGGCTTTTGGAGAAATTCCAGAAACATGATCCTATCACAGAAGAAGAGATTCATGCAATAGATTTGTATTTCACACAACAATTAGAATTGCTTTATGACGCGATCAATACTTTTACACCCTCAATAATGATTGGTTCGTCCGGCACGTTTGATACGCTCAGCGACATCTATTGC
>JALOMN010000264.1 GCA_025455445.1 Cyclobacteriaceae bacterium | reverse complement strand
CCGTAAACCTAACCAGGTTAAAAGGTTGTTGTTGCTCAGCAGCTGATGTATTTACTATTTTTTCAATTTTTTCCTTTTCAACAGGATTCAGATTTACCAAATCAATATATGCCATGTAAAGCACCGGCCTGAATTCAATTTTCGGAATATCTGATTTAATAGCCGGAGTATCGGATTTTTGAATTTCTTCCGGCCTGAACATACTATCCGGATTAATGTTGATATGCTTAAGCGGATATGGCCACATTTGTATCGTATCTCTAGTGCCACCGGATTTCTGCTTTAGATCAAATTCTGAAAGTACAGTAAGCAGGTTGGGCTCCTGATGATAAATATGACTTCTCAACACAGCAGAGCCAAATATGAACTTACCTAATAAGGCAAACAGATCGTCATTGCCGCCATATTTGTCTTTGGTGAGATAGGTTACCGGATGCTTGTCGATAATATTTTTGAATCTAGTTACCCATTCATCACCGGCAAATAGTAAACTTGTATGAATAAATTCTTCTCTTTCGAAAGGCATTAAAATATGAAGCTCCGCCCCTTCTTCTATCATTGCCTCAGCAAATAAAATGTCTCCCCCGCAGGCCAAAGAACAATAGCCGATACTCGCATGCAGGGTTCTTATTGCCCCACGGATAGCTTCCTTTACTTTCGGTTCAATTACAGCAGGAAAACGCGGTGTGGCGCGACCGGCTGCATCAATCATATGTCCGGCAAAAGCGACCACTTCCGGTGGAGCAAAAATTCTCATGACTTCTTTGGGCACTGGCAAATAATGATTGAGTAACCACAGTTGATTATGGATACTCAACACCTTCCTTTCCGGCAATCTTTCTGGCTTGGATATAATATTCCACACAACGCTCCCGGTTTTTTGTTAACAAATTGGCTTCGCCCAGGGTGGCCAGTTCCCATAAACCAAGCTCATTTCCTTCGAGTGATTGAATTACAGCATTGGCAATCTCTCGGCCTTGAATTGCTCGGCCGGCAATCACAGACATAGTTGCTGCATTAATGCCCGTATAGTAATTTTTAGTTACTTCAAAGTTCTTTGAATACGTGTCACGAGAAAGTATCGCATACTTTGAATCCTGATGCTTTTTAAAAAGTTCTTTATAAATGCCACCCAATATACCGGCTGTTTCCGGATCATTTGGATTCCTTCGATAAGTTAAATCGAGAGTGGCAAGTGCATCTTCCGGAGAACCTGATTTAGAAAGACTAAGGGCCAGCAACTGATCTACTCGCTGAAGGTCTAAATCTGAGTTGTTCTTTAATTTATGTGCGAGTTCGCGTGCTTCAAGATATCTACCAAAATTAACCAGTTCCTGAAGTAATTGAATTTGATCCGCCACAACAATATTTATTAATTTTTCTATTACTCGATTCTTATAACAGCTACTTCAAATAGTTGATCGTCCCGACCCAAAAATTGTAATGAGTTCAATTCAATATTTACTGCATTTGAAAAGCCTTCTCATGTTCATTTGGTTTGCGTTGAAGAGCTTGTTCTATCAATTTGTAAATAACAAAAAAAGCCAAAGCATAACAACTTCTTTTTATTAGTATTAGAGAATAAATACACAAACCGGACATCCATCCTTTTCAAGTTTCGCATGGAAAGCAAGGCGATTCATATGCAATGAGATAATTACTTCAAACAATTGAAATCTCACGTTAAAATGGCCATGAATCCAGCCATATAATAATTGAAAAGTTATCTCAACGGAATTCCTTCTTCTGTTGCTGATTTATGAGTTGTGAAGCTATATTTACTATAGTTTGAATCTATGAGCTGGTTAGCAAAAAAACGCATAGTAATTATTGGTGGCACAAGTGGTATTGGCCTTTCGGCTGCACACGCTTTTATTCGCGAAGGCGCAACGGTTTTGGTAGTAGGTCGTGATAAAGAAAAAACTGTTTTGGCAACAAGTGAATTGGGTACAAGGGCCATTGGTTTTGCGGGCGATGCCTCCCATGAAAATACAGCTACTGAAGCCATCGCTCTTTGTGTGGATAAATTGGGTGGTTTTGATGGTTTATATCATGTTGCCGGTGGTAGTGGAAGAAAGTTTGGTGACGGACCTTTACATGAATTAACATTAGAAGGTTGGAATAAAACCATTGACCTTAATCTCACTTCGCTCATGTTATCCAATCGTGCAGCGATTAAAGTTTTTAAGGAATTGAAAACAACTGGAACAATTTTGAACATGGCCTCAGTGCTTGGCTATTCACCTTCACCAAAATATTTTTCTACGCATGCATATGCAGCTACCAAGGCCGCGATTATAGGATTCACAAAATCTATCGCAGCCTATTATGCCAATGAGAATATCCGCATCAATGCAATTGCGCCTGCCCTGGTGGAAACACCCATGGCACAACGTGCAGCAAATGATGAAAAAATAATATCCTTCATAAAAACGAAACAACCATTAGATGGCGGCCGGATTGGCACCCCTGCTGATCTGGATGGTGCGGCTGTATATTTTATGTCGGATTATTCAAAGTTCACGACCGGACAAATTTTGTCTGTAGATGGTGGGTGGAGTATTTCAGAAGGACAATATTAACGCAATGACAAAACAACTCGCTATCGGCATTGATTTGGGATGCACCAACATAAAAGGTGTATTAGTAGATAGTGAGGGAAATGTGCTTCAAGAACTTCGTGAAGAAACCTTTGAGCAAGATGACAGGCGTTGGAAGCAGGCTGTACACGGCATGATTCATTCACTGAAACAAGGTGCCAACAAATCTGTAAAATCAATTGGTCTTTCAGCTCCCGGCCTAGCGGATACTGAAAATACCTGCATCACATTCATGCCGGGCCGCTTGCCTGGCCTTGAGAATTTCAACTGGTCGAAGCATATAAATGAACGAATATATGTTCTTAACGATGCCCATGCTGCACTGATGGCAGAAGCAACTTTTGGCGCTGCAAAACAATTGCAACATGCTATTTTACTTACGCTTGGCACTGGTGTGGGTGGTGGTATTTTAATTAATGGGAAATTGTACCAGGGAGTTTCACAGATGGCTGGTCACCTCGGGCATATTACGGTTGATGCGGATAACCCTTTACTGGATGTGACCAATATGCCCGGCAGCATTGAAGATGCCATTGGTAACCTCTCCATCAGGCAGCGCTCGAACGGAAAATTCAACTCAACTTTTGAACTGGTGGAAGCATATAAGCGTGGAGATACATTCGCAGTATGGCTTTGGTTATCATCCGTAAGAAAACTTTCGGTATGTGTTGCTTCCTTAATCAATGTGTTGTCACCAGAAGCCGTAATCATTGGAGGTGGAATTTCAATTGCCGGTGAAGTATTGATGAAACCATTGCAGGATTTTTTGAATGAATATGAATGGCAACCAGGCGGAAAGAAAACAGAATTGAAGTTTGCACAATTTTCTGATTTAGCCGGAGCAATAGGTGCAGCCGGCTTTGCATTATCAAAAACAAATTGACTCATGACTCCCACACAGGAATATATAGCACATTGTAAAAAAATTATTGAAACAATCGCTGCCCAGGAAGGGCAGATACAACAAGCTGCTAAATGGTTTGCCAATACGATACTGGCCGGTCGAATGGTGCATGTATTTGGATCAGGACATAGCCGGATTATGGTAGAAGAAATGTGGCCGCGTTATGGATCATTCACCGGCTTCAATCCTATTGTAGAATTGTCACTTACTTTCCACAACCTGGTAGTCGGTGCCAACGGGCAGAGACAAGCCATGTTTCTCGAAAATGTTTCCGGTTTGGCAGAAAGAATTCTGCGCAACTTTGATATCAGTAAGGAAGATTCAGCACTGATCATTTCCTCGGGAGGAACGAATCTCGTTCCCATTGAAATGGCAGAGCTATTTCAGAAGAAGAAAATAAAAGTTGTTGCGTTACTTACGAAAGCACATTCAGAGAAAAGTGTGAGCAAACGAAGTGACGGAAAAAAACTTGGTGATTTTGCAGATCTCATACTCGATACCGGTGCGCCTGTGGGCGATGCCATGGTAAAGATTGAAGGGCTTGATACGCCTGTTTCACCTGGTTCTACAGTAGGTGGTGCCATGTTGGTAAACTCCATAAAAGCGGAAGTCGCTAAACTTCTTACAGAGGCAGGTCAGCCACCAAAGGTATTAAGCAGTGCCAATGTAGTGGGTGCGCAGCGCGCAATAGATTTATTTGAAAGCGCCTACGATGAACATGCTCACCGTTTGGCAAAGCTATACGAACATGTAGGAAAGAAAACTGATGCCTGATATGACATGATTATATTGAATGAATAATAATCAAGTATCCTGAATCAAGAATCAAAAAATAATACACTAAAACTTTGTATCTACTAATCTTATGCAACCCACTCTAATCCGCACCACTGTCATTGGAAGTTATCCGTTTCCGGGATGGCTTGAATTTGCTGTCAAAAATCTTGATGAGTTTGGCAATGCCGATCGCGAAGAAATGATTGAAGATGCGGTGATTGCTGCCATTCATGACCAGGTCACTGCAGGCCTGGACGTGATCACCGATGGTGAACAAACGCGACTTGATTTCAACTTATCGTTTTACGGATACATCAAAGGCATCAAAGAAAATACAGATGAGCTAAGAAAATTTGGTCCGCCTGCACACGACCAGCGTGGAAAGAATTCGATCATAGCTACGCTGACTGCACCCAATGGATTAGGCGCAGTGAAAGAATTCAAGCGATTACAAAAACTTGCT
>JALOMN010000263.1 GCA_025455445.1 Cyclobacteriaceae bacterium | reverse complement strand
TAATAGGTCTTTGGGACACCGCATTAGCGCAGCAGTCTGCGGTGCTTCAAAATAATCCTGCCTTAAAGTGGTATCAACTCAATACGCCACATTTTAAAGTAATATATCCTAAAGGATTTGAAACACAGGCCAATCGCATGGCCAACACACTGGAGCATATTCGTGAACCCGAATCACGAACGATGGGAGAAATGCCATCAAAAATCTCAATTGTCTTGCAGAATCAATCAGCTATATCCAATGGTTTTGTTTCTGTGTTACCGCGCAGGTCTGAGTTTTATGCCATGCCTTCGCAGAATTATAATTTCCAGGGAAACAACGATTGGCTCGATTTATTGGCCACCCATGAGTATCGTCATATGGCCCAATATCAACATGCCAATCGAGGATTTACCAAATTGCTTTTTTATCTGTTCGGAAATAATGGGCTGTCAGCATTGAGTTATGTGTCTGCACCTGCCTGGTTTTGGGAAGGTGATGCAGTTGCTGTAGAAACAGCATTCACTTCCAGCGGTCGTGGTCGTATTCCACACTTTGATTTGTTGTTTAAAACAAATTTATTGGAAGGGCGAGAATTCAATTACCATAAACAGTATTTGCGTTCCTATAAGCATAACATTCCCGATCATTATGTATTGGGTTATCACATGGTGTCTTATTTACGCAGGCGCACAGGTGATCCGGAAATCTGGGAGAATATCAGTAGCAGGGCCTGGTCTAATTCAATTTTACCATTCACTTTTTCCAATGCAATTAAAAAAGAATCAGGGTTATATGTAAAGGAACTGTATCGCGCGATGGCCGATTCATTAAAGAAAGATTGGACAGCACAGCTTGATACACTTCAGCTTTCTGAATACACTGCGGTGAATAAGAGAAACACAAAAGCATACATCGACTATCGGTATCCATTTCAGATTAAAGGTGATTCAATTCTTGTAATGAAATCCGGGATCGGTGAGATTGAGCAATTTGTGTTGATGACAGGTGAAAAACAGAAACGGATTTTTACCCCTGGTCCTATAAACAACACCGGAATGATTTCTTATGCAAACCAAAGATTGGTGTGGAATGAATATCGTTTCGATCCGCGTTTTCCCGTGCATACCTATTCGGTGGTGATGGCGTATGATTTGAAAACCAGATTACCAAAGCAGCTGACGCGAAACTCACGCTACGCGGGGGCAGCTATTTCACCGGATGGCGCCAGAGTAGCTACAGTTGAAACCCGCAACGATTATCAGACTAACCTGGTGGTGTTGGATTATGCCAGCGGAGATGTGATCAAGCGATTTGAAAATCCTAATAATGATTTTATTTCTATGCCACGCTGGAATGAAAGCGGTACTGAGATTATTGCATTGATACTAGATAGGAATGGTAAAAAATTAGCTTCTATCAATTTTGAAACCAACGAGGTGAACATGCTTTATGATTTTGGTGAAGAAAATATTGGTTACCCTGTACCTTATAAAAATTTTGTACTCTATAATTCTCCACTCAGTGGCATTGATAACATCTATGCGCTCGATCGCAACACAGGAGTGCGTTATCAAATCACCACCAGCAGACTGGGTGCATACAATCCGAGCGTGAGTGATGATGGCCTCACACTTTTTTATAATGACCAACAACGCGATGGTATGGATGTGGTGAAGACATCATTCAATCCTGCCGTGTGGAAACAAGTTCCAATGAAAGCAAAACAGCCTGATAAATTATTTCAGCACTTAGTTGAACAAGAGGGCCGACCTACTTTGCTTGACAGTGTTCCATCCAAGATATATCCTGCCAGGCGCTATTCGCAGTTAAAAAATATGTTCAATATTTATAGTTGGGGTGCCTATGCGTACAATGATTTAGCCCAGGTGAATGTGGGAATTTCTTCGCAAGATGTACTCAGCACCACCGCACTCAATGTGGGGTATGTATATGATTTGAATGAGCGCACCAGTTCATGGAAGGCTGGCATCAGCTATCAAAAGTTTTTTCCTATTATCGATTTTCAGGTTGCCAAATCCGATCGTCTTTCAGACCAGGGCAATTTAACTTACCGTGTGATAAATGGAACTGACACCACCAGAGTTACCGAAAACCTCACATTCAAATGGAATGAAAGTACCCTCGAATCCGGAATACGCATTCCGCTGAATACTACTTCTTCGCGTTATCAAAGCAATGTTACCTTTTCAAATTATGTGGGCTACACCCGCATCAATGAATTTGAAAATAGTATCGATGGTGGTGGAAGATTGTTACCCACAGCAAGGCCGCAGTATTTCTTCCGGGATTTTGCTGATCAGGGCACGCTAATCTATAACCGTTTTAGTCTATCCGCTTATCGGTTATTAAAGCAAAGCCGCAGAGATATTAACAGTAAATGGGGGCAGGCTATTTTTATTAATCTTTATGGAACGCCTTATGGGGGAGATTATGAAGGAGCACAATTTTCTTTTCAGGGTCGTATGTTTTTTCCGGGATTGTTCAAACATCATTCCCTCTGGGGATATTATGCATACCAATCGTCTGAGATTGTCGATTTATTCCTGAGTACTGGCCAGGGATTGAATAGCTATACATTCAGAAACAGCATACCGCTGCCACGCGGACAATCCGTATCGCGATTCGAGAATTTTTATTCCATGTCGGCAAACTATACGCTGCCACTTTGGTATCCTGACATCAGTGTCGGGCCCTTATTGAATTTGCAACGAATCAGAGCCAACCTGTTTTTTGATTATGGTTTTGGAAGCCGCAATGTGAACCAGGACTTTACACAACAAGCATATACATCCACCGGTGCAGAGGTTACGTTCGATATCAATGTATTTCGACTTTTACCACAATTTGATATTGGTTTCCGCTATTCTTACGGCATTAGCCCTTCCACTACCAGGTTTGAATTATTGATAGGCTCACTAAATTTTTAAGCCGATAATGAGGGGCCGAAAAACTTGAAAATCCTATAAATACGGCTAATTTTGACACTCTAAATAGACAAAACTTATATTGAAATGGCTGAGATAGTTCGCATGCCTAAGATGAGCGACACCATGACCGAAGGGGTGATTGCCAAATGGCACAAAAAAGTAGGCGATACCGTGAAATCCGGTGAGTTAATGGCGGAGATTGAAACCGATAAAGCGACCATGGATTATGAGTCGTTTAATACAGGCACTGTGCTTTATCTGGGTGCGAAAGAGAGTGAAGCAGTCCAGGTCAATGATGTGCTCGCCATTGTTGGTAAACCGGGTGAAGATTATGCTGCCCTGCTAGGTTCGGCTAAAGCAACTGCGGTAGCCGGAGGTAAAGCAGAAGCCCCCAAAGCAGAAGTTGCAACTGCAGTAGCAGAAGCCGCCATCGATACCAGCGGCATAAAAGCAGAAATTGTGCTCATGCCAAAAATGAGCGATACCATGGCCGAAGGTGTAATTGCGGCATGGCATAAAAAAGTAGGCGATAGCGTGAAGAGTGGTGAATTGTTGGCGGAAATTGAAACCGACAAAGCAACCATGGAATATGAATCATATAATAATGGTACACTTTTATATATCGGTGCGAACGCGAAAGAGTCAGTCGCAGTAAACGGAGTATTGGCAATCATCGGTGAAAAAGATGCGGACTGGAAAACACTTTTAAGTGCGCATCAATCAAAAGGAGCTGCACCAGCAAAAGATGCTGCAACTCCTGTTGAAACCAAGACAACTGCGGCCCAGCCAGCGGCTACTGAGGTAACAGCAGCCAATGGTAGAATCAAAGCCTCACCGCTGGCAAAGAAAATTGCCAGTGAGATGGGTTTCGACATCAGTAAAATCAAAGGTACCGGTGAAGGCGGACGAGTAACCAAACAGGACGTGGAATCTCATAAACCTGCAGCGGTTGCAGCATCTTCAACGGCCACAGTAAAAAGTGCAGCGCCTGTGGTGTTGCC
>JALOMN010000262.1 GCA_025455445.1 Cyclobacteriaceae bacterium | reverse complement strand
AAATATTCCTCTCAACATTGTGTTTGAAGACGAGCACATACTGGTAGTAAATAAACCAGCCGGCATGGTGGTTCATCCAGCCTATCAAAACTGGAGTGGCACGCTGGTGAATGCCTTAAGCTATCATTTTCAAAATTTACCCCAGATGGAAGGTAATGATGGCAGACCGGGTCTTGTTCATCGCATCGATAAAGATACAAGCGGGTTACTGGTGATTGCCAAAACAGAAAAAGCTATGAACTCATTGGCCAGGCAGTTTTTTGATCACTCCATTGAGCGCACTTACCAGGCCATTGTGTGGGGTGTGCCGGAACCTGCTCAAGGAACCATCAATGTTAATGTAGGCCGGAGTTTAAAAGACCGAAGGGTAACTACTGCTTTTCCCGAGGCAGACTTTGGAAGAACCGCGATTACACACTATACATTACTGAAAGACTTTCGGTATGTCTCTCTGATAGAATGCCGTCTGGAAACAGGGCGAACGCACCAGATACGGGCGCATATGAAATTCATTGGGCATCCGATTTTTAATGATGCTACCTATGGAGGAAACGAAGTAATTAAAGGAACTGTCTTTACAAAGTACAAGCAGTTTGTTGATAACTGTTTTAAAATAATTCCGCGCCAGGCACTTCATGCAAAAACACTGGGCTTTATTCATCCTGCCACCAATCAACCTATTAAGTTCGATTCAGAATTGCCCAATGACTTTAAAGAAGTGATTGAAAAGTGGGAGCATTACGTGAAGTATAATTAGGATAAATGAGAATTGAACACCTCGCTATCTGGACACATGATCTTGAAAAGATAAGGGCATTTTACGAAACCTATTTTCATGCAAAGGCCGGGGCCAGGTATCGCAATAACTCAAAAGAGTTTGAATCATACTTCTTAAGTTTTGACGATGGATTCAGGCTCGAACTAATGCACAAACCTGGCATTTTAACGAAGGATACGAGTGCATCACTAGAATATATTGGTTTTGCACATTTTGCAATCGCGGTTGGCTCAAAAGAAAAAGTAGACGCACTTACTGAAAAATTGCGTAGTGATGGATTTGCGATAATTGGTGAGCCGCGCACAACAGGTGATGGTTATTATGAAAGTGTGGTGCTCGATCCTGAAGGCAACCGAATTGAAATTACGGTTTGATTTGAACTCCAATAAATTTTAATTCAGAAAAAATTGACTGCCCGTTTGAGAGAGAAATAAACTCTGCGAGAATTAGTTTGCCTGAAAATTTAGAGGGGATAACGCCCTGACAGGTGCGTAAAAGTCACCTGCAAATACTTTCAAGAAGCCATGATCAGGCTGCGATGCGCAGCTTGTTCTTCTTCTCCTTTCGCAATGCCTGACGAATTTCCTTCATTGCTTCCTTCTTGAAATTGCGATAATCCGGATTACGCTCAGGTTGATTGAGAATGCTTTTAATGTGCATCAACACTTCTTCCATCTGCGCGCTGTCCATCGCATCCAGGCTTTGAAGGATTGCCAGTTTGGGTGATTGTAACATACAATTAGTGGTTGTTTGTTAATACAAATAACGTAAAAAGTATACTCGGGTTCAATGGATTACCCTATAGTTAACTAAATGGTCATTTTCAGGTAATAAAGGAGGTATTCTAAAGCTTAAAAAATGAAATAGCTTAATAAAAAAATTACAATCAGTAAGATGGCCGTCCAGGTAATCCAGGCGCTGTGCTGTGTAAACTCATATCCGCAAATAGGGCACACCTCGCTCTTGCTATCAATTTGCATTGCGCATGATGGACATTCTTTCTTTTTCATCTTCAGAAGATCTTCTCAGGAATTAAGCCAACGCAAAAATCTTCCCAACAACGACTTAGGTTTTTCTTCAGTCTTTTTCTTACGCACATTCTCTGCAGGCTCATCATAAAGTTTTACAGCCTTAATTGGTTGTGGTGGCTTAACGCGCTTTTGGTAATTAATAGTGCGCCTCTCCTTTTCTAACTCCAACTCTCTTTTTCTTTTTGCTTCAGCTTCACGTGCTTCTCGCTCACGCTGCATGGCAATTGGATTTCGCCATTCTCTTTCACCTTGTGTTCTTTTATCCTGCTTATATTTTGTAGGTCGCTTTTCATTACTTCTTTTTTCTATAGCTGTATCCTCTTCCTTAGTTTCTTGCGGATTGATTTCCTTTTTCTTAATGTCCTTCAATTCAATTTTCCCCAACACTTTTAATCCACTCAATTCAATCTTTGGTGCTTTTATTACTTCTGGTTTATCCGTTGTAGTATCCGCACTCAAACTCTGCGGAGCTTCGGTTATTTCCGCCTCCACTGTGGGTGTTAATTCTATAATGGATTCTTCTTCAACCGAGGCAAGTTCTTTTACCGGTGCCTTCTCTTCTGATTCCAATATTTGACTTAACCGGTCTGGTGCAAAGTGCAGTACTATCTGTTCTGTAATTTCGTCACTGAGTTTTGCGTTGGATCCTTCTTCAGGAAATTCCTGCTTAGTTGCCAGATAGTCGATAATTTGTGATGGTCTTATTGCCAGTTTTCTGGCCAATTGTCCTAGCCTCATAAAGATTGTAATTCAAAGAAGCTGCAAATATACCGCGTAATAGCATTTGTCGAAATAGGTGTTTTTCGAGGGTAAATGGCGGTTCATTAACTTTTACATTGTAAAATCTTTAAAAAAGTAAGAGATTACTTATGGTTGTTTAAATCCACCTGAAATATGAAGTGGTTTTTTATACTCTGTATTTTCAGCGTGTCGGTGCTTGGCACCAGGGCCAACTCCATTTTAATACCCATGGATGGTGCACAGCAAAATCATCTGAAGGCATACGGAATCGCATTTCATATACTACAACAAAACTTTACAGTTGACTGGTTGCTGAATTACCGGGGCGGTAGTTTCCTTATCACTTATTCACCTGACATTCATAATGAATGTACCGTGCGCGGAATATCTTTCGAAATCATTTCCAGTGCTCAAACCAATACTATACTAACCGAGATTTCACAACCTGATGTGAACATGAATCTAGTAAAACTGGAAACGGCTCCGCGCGTAGCTGTGTATTCACCCAAAAATGAATTGGTGCAGGATGACAGCGATGCGGTAATGATTGTACTAGACTATGCAGAAATTCCTTACACTATTATTTATGATGAAGAAATTCTGAATAACGAACTGGCTAAATATGATTGGGTTCATCTGCATCATGAAGATTTCACGGGTCAGCATGGACGCTTCATGCGCAGGGAATCTGCTATTATAGAATCAAAAATACAGGAGGCAACAGCACAGCGACTGGGCTATGCTAAGGTGTCTGCGATGAAGCTTGATGTAGCTAAAAAAATTAAAGCATTTTGCGGCAGTGGCGGCTACTTGTTTGCCATGTGCTCAGGCGCAGAAACTATCGATATTGCGCTATCTGCTGAGGGCATAGACATTATTGACCCGGCCTATGATGGCGATGCTGCAGAAGCAGAACCAGCTCTTGATTTCAGCAAAACATTTGCCTTTGAAAACTTTATTCTGGAACCCTCCGCTAACAGAAGATTCTCAGATATTAATACGGGCCGTCCTGATTTCTTCGAGCCAGAACGTGATTTCTTTCGGTTATTTACCTTTTCGGCCAAATGGGATATCATCCCTTCTATCCTAACACAAAATCATGCTCAGGTAATTAAAGAATTCAGTGGGCAAACATCTTCATTCAATGGTGCTGTAGTAAAACCTGAAGCACTCATACTGGGTGAAAATAAGCGAATGAATAACGTGCGATATCTTTATGGAGAATTTGGCCGAGGTCATTTTACTTTTTACAGTGGTCACGATCCGGAAGGCACTCCCGGAAGAGGTCGATACAAAACAGATTTAAACCTGCATCCACATTCACCCGGCTATCGATTAATTTTAAACAATGTGCTTTTCCCCTCGGCTAAGAAGAAAAAACA
>JALOMN010000261.1 GCA_025455445.1 Cyclobacteriaceae bacterium | reverse complement strand
TGGCATTCGTTTCATTTTTTACATTATGCCTATCAATTAAACTAAACGTGTATGCGCAATCTCATTACTAATAGAATCATTATACAGATTGCTATTGCTTCATTTACCGGAACAACTGCAATCGCCCAAGACCGCGTACTGCCCGCAGAATCGGCAGTGCCCTCCATTGGACAAGTAACCATCAAAGGCAAAGTAGTTCCTTATAAAGTAACAGCCGGAACACAGCCGGTATTTAATGCAGAAGGCAAACCTAGTGCTTCACTTTTTTATACGTACTATGAAAGAACCGATGTGACTGACAAGAGCAAACGTCCTTTGGTAATGTCATTCAATGGCGGACCTGGCTCCGCATCTGTATGGATGCACGTGGCTTATACCGGGCCGAAGCAATTGAATATCGATTCAGAAGGTTATCCCGTTCAACCTTATGGTGTGCGCGATAATCCAAATTCAATTCTTGATGTGGCAGACATCGTTTACATCGATCCGGTTAACACTGGTTTCTCGCGCATTCTTGATCCAAAGGCAGAAAAATCAACTTTCTTTGGCGTGAATGCTGATATAAAATATCTCGCTGATTGGCTCGATGTATTTGTAAGCAGAACGGGCCGCTGGACTTCCCCAAAATATCTGATCGGTGAAAGTTATGGAACCACACGTGTTTCAGGTCTGGCTCTTGAACTTCAGAATGCCCATTGGATGTACTTGAATGGTGTAATATTAGTATCACCCACAGAACTTGGTATTAAGCGCGATGGCCCGGTAAATGATGCATTGTCATTGCCTTATTATACCGCTGCCGCATGGTATCACAAAATGCTCCCAGCGGATTTACAACAAAAAGATTTAAATGAGGTACTGGCAGAGTCCGAAAAGTTTACGATAGATGATTTTATTCCTGCATTGGCAAAAGGTGGATTCATTGATCCGGCCAAGCGAAAGGAAATTGCCGGCAAGGTGTCACGTTACTCAGGAATTTCTGAAGAGGTCATTCTTAATCATAATCTCGCGGTGCCCACACAATTTTTCTGGAAAGAATTACTTCGCGACAAAGGCTTCACTGTAGGTCGCCTTGACTCCCGATACAAGGGTATTGATAAAATGGGAGCGGGCGAGCGACCTGATTTTAATTCTGAGCTTACCTCCTGGCTGCATTCATTCACACCTGCCATCAACTACTATCTGCGCGATGTGTTGAAATACAAAACCGATTTGCAATACAACATGTTTGGTCCGGTGCGTCCATGGGATAATTCAAATGACATGACTGGCGAAAATCTGCGTTTAGCGATGGCTGAAAATCCTTATCTGAACGTAATGATTCAATCAGGTTACTATGATGGTGCCACTACCTACTTCGATGCTAAATATTCGATGTGGCAACTCGACCCAAGCGGAAAGATGAAAGATCGTTTGCGCTTTGAAGGTTATCGCAGCGGCCATATGATGTATTTGCGAGCCGAGGATTTAGTATCATCAAACGAACACATTCGTGACTTCATCAAGAAGTCAACACCTGCTGCTGGTCAGCCTGCCAAGTATTAATCTGATTCAAATATTAATAAAAAGGTCATCTCAAAATTGAGGTGACCTTTTTTATTTCATAGGATAAGATTTATCCCAGTATTCCTTGCGATATGGTACATCTTCCAAATGCCAACCTTCTTTCGTTTGACTTATTACAACAACGTTCTCAGTTGTAATTGTTTTTACATAAGCCTCGTGAACTACCTTAAGCTTAAAATTTCCATTCTTATCCTGATTGACAGGGTAAATTGTCTTGAAGAAGTATGGATAATAATAACCATCTTGTTTCTTATAAAGTATCTCAAGTGAGTTTTTCCCTATACGCCTCACATGCTTAACGATTGCCAGATCATTAGCGGAAATATAAAGTGCACCATATAGTTTGGTTTTGTGAGGTTCCTTACCAGAATATTTCTCAGCGTATTCTATAACGATCACGGGGTTCGAATCCACGATGGTAGTTTCAATTTCTTTGAATTCTAGTCTATTAAGATAGTCTGGATTAAAAACCGTATAGTTGAATTTCTTGCCAACCCCAATCATATCTGTTAAAAAAATATCAAACTGTGGTAACATTTCAAAAATGAAATAATTCATTTTGCGCTTCTTGTCCCAGTTTTGAAGCACATTGTCTCCTGAAACTCTTTTCTCATAGACTTCAGAAAAATTCTGTGCCCCTTCTCCATAGGCTTGCCTATAACATTTGGATACTGTTTCAACTAAGCTTATAATCCTTATTGAGTCATGTGTAGCTACTCGAGAATAATAATCCAAATTGAATGGCTGTTGAATGTAATTCTTAGGTATCAAATGAATCGCTTCCAATACAATATCTTTAGGTGTTAGCTTTTTTGATTCAACTTTCACTTCATTCAATTCCGTAACATACTGTTTTAGACTGATATGATGGCTTTCATTATTAAATCCTAAAAGACTATCAGCGTTAAAAACTTTCGAATAATAGCCAATGCAAGAAACTCGAATTTTCAAGAGATTGGAATTTCCCGGCATTGCAATTCGAAACCATCCTCCTTCATTGGTGGCAGTACCAGACCCGTCACTTAATGTGATATTAACATATGCAATCGGTTTTTGAGTTGACTCTTCTAACACATGGCCTGATATGAAACGCTGAGCCTGACAATGTAACGAACTCAAGAACAGTATAGAAAGAAGAACTTTATTCATAACGAATAGTATCAAGTGGTTTCATTCTACCCAACTTCCAACTGTGATAGAGCATCGCGAAGAAAATAATTATAACAAGTGGAATAATAGACTTAATAAATGTCATTAAACTAATTGTGGTCTTAAGCGTAAACTGTTCCAGCCAATATTGCATAATAGTGTGTACCAATGGATAAGCGAAAACGCATGCTATCAAAAAAAGTAATAGATGGCTTCGCCAGGTTAATCTCAACAAATCAGTAATTCTTGCACCAAAGACTTTGCGAACCGCAGTGCTTTTTTTATTCCTAATCAATTGAACATGAATCATTCCCAGTAAGGCCATAATAATTAATAAAACAGCTATTGCTGAAAGCCAGCTGATTTGCTTTACCATTTTTCTCTCCTTAGTTAAATGCTTTGCTAAATATTGATCCAATAATTGAAACTCAAATGGTCGCTGTACTGTCTTCTGCCACAAAGATTTGATCTCTTCAACTTTTACATCATCAATTGATGTAAGTCTGATTATCATTTTTTGCGGGATCCCATAAAGTGGATAATACAACATAGGTCGTTCACTTTTTTGCAACCCCCAAAATGAAGCATCACGAACCACACCAATCACAGGCACACCTTCACATGCGCCACCATAGCAAATCTTGTGTTGAAGGGGATCGTCCTTCCATCCTTGTTGTCTCACATAAGAATCACTTACAATAACGGCATCCCATGAACCAATCTCATTTTCTGTAAATCCACGCCCCGCAATGATTTCAAGGTTAAGTAGTTTGAAATAGTGCTTATTATTATCTATTATAATATTTTTCAAATATTCTAGCTGGATCTGAGGTAACTTTTTTTGTTCAACCCAAAAATTTAAATCACTATACATTTCTTTTGTTAAAATAGACGGAATTTTCATGGATAATAAAATTAATGATTTTTTTGTTTTTTTATCTACAAAATCAGTTTTATGACTTATTTTTATAATGGTATCAAAAAATATTTGATCAATAAGAGGTATTACTATTGCTGGATTATGATGATAGTTTATTGACCACTCTTTTTTATCTTCAATTTCTTCTTTAGTAGTATCGTACCTAAAAAATTCATTGCCTAAGATATAATTATATACTTCACAAAAATTCACTAGAATTTTATCATTAAAATCTGAATCAATTAAAGCACATTTTTTCCTGATATTTTCAATATTATGTCCCAAATTTTTTGCTTCT
>JALOMN010000260.1 GCA_025455445.1 Cyclobacteriaceae bacterium | reverse complement strand
TTTAATAGCTAAAGAGTAGGTATAATCGGTGTCTATTTTATTTGGGTTAAATGCTTCGGTGGCCGCTGGCTCATCAGTATTGCAGCTATTTAAAATTATCAATAACATATAAAGAATGGAAAAACGGCAGACCGTAGTCCTGGTTTTTACCTGATAAGCTGATGAATCAGTTTTATTAGCTAGATTTTTCATATGTTATATGATATTGGGTATAAAGCTAAGATCAAATGACATAAATCAGGCATTTCAATTACTGATAGAGTCTTTTTCTAATCTGTAGATGAATATCTGATTACAAAAGTTGTATTATATTTTATACTTATCGCATTATTTATGAATCAGACTTATTTGAGTCTTGTCATTGCGGATTGGATATGAATTTATTATTCTTTCGAAACCGGATCAATCATAATATGCGCTCGGTGTGTGCCCGGGTCCATGATCCAGGGCATTCCAGGGGCTTCTGGTTTGGTGGGCAACCCGGTACTGGCAGCTGTTGCCCATGGTATATACACCACGTAACGATAGCTGCCTTTAGTAACTTCACCTGTGGTGGCATTATAATTTTCTTCCTTCGCTGAAAACACCTGCAGGTTAGACGCTTGTTTAGGCATTATTAACTTTCCTGATTTCGCTTCCGCTTCGCGTATATCGAATATTTCCTGAAAGGTTTTGCCCTGTGCTTTTAATTCTCTTCCTCTGGCCATGAACGGCTCCAAATCTTTGTGATAGCAGGATACACTCAATCCTTTTTGTTTGGGATCATCCCCAATGCATATCAATTCGTTGGTGCCTTTGCGCAGCACCACCCAATTTCCCTGGTTGTTATAACCATATATCATGGCACCCGCACGCTTATCAGTCGGAGCAGCAAGTTCTGCGGTTTTAATTTGTATCTCGGCAGATGGAATCTGGGCAAACAATACTGTAAGATTCAGTATAGCCAGAATAATGGTAAGTGAAGTTTTCATATGCCTAATTTAAAAAAAATCTCTCAGCCTGATATGGTTTAGTTATTAAATGGTACTAAACAGGGATGACCACGCATTAACCGAGGCCTGGGGTAATATATCAGACAACTTTTGATTCTTACTTTTCTTTTTTACTGCTTTGTAGTATGAAAAAAATATTTTTTGTGATTCTCTCGTTAGCGACCCAACTTGCATGGGCGCAAAACATTACGGTGAAAGGTGATATAACTGATGCCGCAAGAGGAAAGTTTCTGAAGGCGAAGATTGTTTATAAAAGTTATCCCACTGGTAGCATTTCAAGTTCATTTAATGACAGTACATTTTCGTTTGCTATTTTTGGTTCGTCTAAATACCAGATTACAGCGGATGCAGAAGGATATATACCCCGCACCGTAATTGTTGATCCCAAAGAAGCAGTGAATGGTGTGATCACCAGAGATATTCTGCTTACTTCAAAGGGCGGCACAATCGTGCTAACCCATTTAATTTTTGAACAAGGCAAAGCGGTGATCAATCCAAAATCATTTACCGAGCTGGATGAAGTGGCGGCCATGTTGAAAGAAAATCCAAAAATGGAAATTCAGCTGGAGGGCCATACTGACAATAAAGGTAATCCTGAGGCGAATATGAAGTTATCACAATCGCGGGTGGATGCTGTGAAAAAATACCTGGTTGGAAAAGGTGTAAAAAAGGATCGGGTAAAAACAAAAGCATTTGGAGGTTCGAAACCAATTGCCACTGAAAACACCGAAGAAGCTCGCGCAAAGAATAGAAGAGTGGAGATGCGTGTGTTAAAAGATTAAAAAACAAAAATTCAAGATTCAAAATCGGATACAGCCTGATATCCGGAACTTTGAACCTTGAATTTTAAATCTTGTATTACTACCGTATTACTTTTTGGGCTCTACCAATTTCTTATTCAGTGATTCGTTTCCGGTTTTTAATTTGCCGTTAACATCCAACTCAATAATTTCATAGCCTAACTTTTCAAGTCCGGGTAAAATGTTTGCCTTGTCACCCACCAATAGCACGTTTGCACTTTCTGGTTTGATCCATTTTTTTATGGTTTGATCGAGTTCCGCTTTAGTAATGTTGGCTAATATTTTGTTTTGTTGATCTACGAAGTTAGAGGGAAGATCATACTCAAGAATTCTTCCGATAAATCCTGCTTTTTGAAATCCGGTTTCATATTGTAATGCATCACGCTGTCCGAGTGCACTCTGCATAAACTTAATTTCATCTGCAGTTATTCCATTGGTTGCATAATTCTTCAGTTCTTTCATAACCTCCACCAACGCACTGTCAGTGGCGTTGGCACGGATGCCTGAGCTGAATGCAAATGAACCGGTATACTTATCACCACTGAAGCCGGTGCGTGCACCGTATGTCCAACCCTTATCTTCGCGCAGGTTTAAGTTGATGCGACTGTTAAAGGCACCACCTAACGGATAGTTTGTTAGGAATGCACGATAATATTCACCAGTAGCGTCATATTTCAAACCTGTTACACTGCCCACCCGGAATTCTGTTTGCGCTGCTTTGGGCACATCCACAAGATAAACTCTGGTTTTATCAACCGCAGGCACTGCAGGCACCGCTGGTAATTTGATATCTTTCTTAGGAAGTTTTGAAAGGAAATTCAGCTTACCTAAAATTTCATTTTCGGTAACATCACCAACCACTACTAATTTGGCGTCCTTGGATGTCATGTAGTTGTTATAGTAATTCTCCACATCCTGAAGGGTGAGATTTTTTATGGTGTATTCCGTGCCTGCTTCGCTGAGTCCCAGTATTGTAGTTCCATAATTCATTTTTGCAAATACATCGCTCGCAATAAATGCAGGTTGTGATTTACTTTGCTTGAAGCCTTCAATAGATTGCTTTTGTATACGACTGAACGCTTCCTGCGTGAACTTAGGATTAAGCATCCGATCTTCGAGTAACTTCAGCGTTTTATCCAGATTTTTCTTGAGGGTTTGTGCGCGGAAAGTGATGCCATCAAAACTGCTGTTTACCGATACTGAACTTCCGATTTTCTGCAATTCAGCCTGCATCTGTTCGGCTGTATAGTTTTTGGTGTCCTCGTTCATCATCGCAGCAAACATTCTGGCCAATCCGATTTTGGAGGTATCATTAGCCTGCAAGAGATGTCCACCCGGTATAGTAAATGTGATGGTAACAATGGGCAATTCAGTTGACTGTGTGCCGATGGCTTTCACTCCGTTATCGAGATTTTTCTTCCAGAAGGCAGGAACTTTTACCACGGGGTTTGATCCATTGCCCGGAATTTTACTGCGATCGAAATTGTCTTTTGGTTTTTGATAGGTCAATCCGGCATATCCATAATCAGGCGCTTTGTAATTGCTTTGATCTACTTTATAGTTCTCTTCAGCGGCAACATTATTTTCCTTTCCTTTCGTCACCACACTTAAAATTACAGCGGGTTTTCCTTTCACATATTTTTCATAGACACGCATTACATCTTGCTTGGTTACTTTCAGATTGCGTGCTAGTTCACTTCCAATCATGTTAGGATTTCCGGCAAACGTCTGGAAGTAGGCCAACTGTGAAACTTTTCCTGATACGCTTTGCAAGCCATTGATAAACTGCGATTCGAAAGAGCCTTTAAATTTCTCGATGTCTTCATCGGTAACACCACGCGCTTCAAATGCTTTTAACGCATCATCGATTAATTTTTTTGAATCACTCAATGAAGCACCAGGCGCTGGCGTAATACTAAAACGAAATACACCGGCTAGTTCTGAGTTCTGTCCGAAGGCGGAAGCATTTAATGCTTTTTGAGTTTTAACAATTTCCTGATAGAAGATAGAATTTTTTCCCTGTCCTAAAATCTCCGACAGGCAATCCAATGCCGGCTCATCTTCGTGAAAGACGGGCACAGTAGGGTAGGTGATGATCAGTTGTGGAATCCTTGCATAATTATCCACCAATGTTACATAGCGATCTGC
>JALOMN010000259.1 GCA_025455445.1 Cyclobacteriaceae bacterium | reverse complement strand
TATTTTGTGAGTAGCGCTGCACCGGTATTGTTTGCTGAAACAATATATCAGCAGGGCTATCTGAAAGATTGCTTCGGATTTGAAAATCGATTAGCTGATTAGTGTCATCACCAAATCTTGGAAAGTAAATATCAACGGCAACGATAGTATCCGTTTCCGGTGTTCGCATATCAAATTCATAGGCAAGTTGCGCCCCGGGTTGGTTCAACCCTGCACCATATTCTGCAGTTCCATCATCATAGGAATAATAATTTGAGAGATAGTAACTCGTGGCGATACTATCGTTACTTCTGAATTCAATTGGATTAAATACATTAAAATCATAATCACCTTCAGTGGGTGTTTTTATTTTATTATCACCCGTATCAAATGCAATTCCGAGTTTGATGTGAATCGAATCTGCAGTATTGTCTAAACCCGCCAGGTTGGGCATGGTGTTAAATTCAACTACTCTTATTTCATCGTAATTCAGTGCACTTCCGATATTGAAATTAATATCAAGAGGAACATTTGTTATTACCGGAGGTTCATTCTTTTTATTTACTGATATCTGCGCGGCAGAAGTATAACTTATTGGCTGACCATTACCTGAAATCTGGTCTTGACGGAGATTGGTAATATTAACTGATGACTTCGTTGTATTGGCTGCAGGCAATGCAAAAAAATGTTTTACAGGCATTGCAGAATAAAGTGAAAATGGTGACGTGATTTTGCTGGTGATGGTGCGATCGGGAAACAAAGGCCGCACCGGACTGGTTTGTTGTTTTCCGTTGCTTATGTAGAGATAATCTATGTGCCAGGTATCATACGGGCCGGATAGTCGTGCGAAGTTTCTGATTTGAAACTGAAAATTATCGTAGAAGAATCGTTCTGCAGTAATCGGAATAATGATTTGTTCGAACGAATCTTTTTGTAGCGTGCCATCATTTTCCTTTGTCCACATTACTTCCCATGCACCAGTATTATTCTTAAACAGCAGCTGAATATAATCTCCGATGTCAGGCGCTTCACCATTGCCATAATATTGATAGAAGAAGGAGAGGAATACACGTGTGCGGTCGGAGCCTGTTACCAGGTCGGTGCGAATGGGTGCTGAAGTCATTTTGTCGGCAATACCTTTCGCCAGGATGTCATTGATGTTATAGGGCCTGCCAATTGAATCGAGCCCATCGAAGGTGGCTACATTTATGGAAGGAGGATTGATGCCCATTCCTTCATTTACATGTACCGAGTTTCCATATTGCCACAACTTAGTGTCGGCATAACCATTGCGCACGGTAGAAAAATCATCCCAGAACGGAAGTAAGACAGGGTCAGTACTTTTTGTGCGACTGTTTGTGTTTGATTTGGAATTAAATTCTTTGGTTACAGGTACCAGAACAAGCTGTGAGTAGCCTGTGAAAAATGTATAGACTAAAAAGATTGTGATAGGTAATCTTCTCACACTTTCAATTAATTATTCTGAGTCTGGTTCACTGTCATCTGGTTCTTTATAACCTTTTGGGCCAATCCATAAATCTACGGGGTCACCCACACGCACTGAATCTCCTGCCATCGGGTATTGTTTGTAAACGAATTTTTCCATGCCGGTAGTATCAATGCCTACCGGAAACTGAATAGTGCCCAAATGGAGATCCCATCCACCAATTTTAAATTTAGCGCGTTCAAATGAATCACCGATTAAATTACCAATAACAAAATCGGCAGGTCCGTTACCATCACCTACAATCAAATCAATTACAGCACCTTTCTCGATGCGTGTGCCGGGGGATATAGATTTTCCCTGGAATCTCATTTCTTTCACTACATTCTTAAAAGGACTGGGTTCATACAATATTCTTCCAATTGTTAATTCTACACTCTTCAAAATAACCTGTGCATTCACCAGCGAACCGTCTATCAGATCGGGCATTGGCAGTGTAGGCGGTTTTACCCGATTAAGTGATACATAAATCACCCGGTTTTCTTTCACCTTGGATCCACTCTTAGGATATTGCTGCAATACAGTAAGTGGTGGAAATTCAGAAGAATAAGCCGAGTCGTTTACTGCAAAGCGAAGTTCGTGTGTAGATAAGAATGATTCCAACTCTTCCACGTTCATGCCAGATAAGTCAGGCACTGTAATAGATTCGCCATGATTGGTTACTGAGGGCAGGTGAATATAAAAATAAATGATGGCCAGTACGAAAAAAATGGATAGTACAATCGCAATATTAACGAGCAAGCCACGGATGGATTTTGTTTTGAACAGGGAATGTTTTTTTGCCATTTTCAATACTTTAATGAAGATTGATAATCGCGTTGAATCCGGTTATACTTTTGATATCTTTCTTCAGCCAGTGCAACCAGTCGTGTGATCAAATCGGTAAAGGAGATGCCTCGTTCTTTCCACATCATAGGAAACATACTTGAGTTTGTAAAGCCGGGGATGGTATTAATTTCATTGATATAAATATCTCCGGCTTCCGTCAGGAACAAATCAACGCGCGAGAAATCTTCACACCCCAATGCCTGATAAGCCTTCAGCGCTGCCTCTTGAATTTTGCTGGCAATCGATGCTGATAATTTTGCAGGCACTTCAATGGTTACCGCTTTGTCGTCTACATATTTTGCATCGAAGGTGTAGAATTCATATTCTTTGCTGATAACAATTTCACCGGGTAATGAAGCTGTTGCAGGTGTGTTGCCTAGTATGGCACATTCAATTTCTCTTCCGGTTATGTATTCTTCAAAAAGAACGCAATCGTCATAGCGATAGGATTCTTTGAGTGCACTTTCAAAATCACTTTTCGATTTTACTTTAGAAACACCCACCGAAGAACCAAGGCTTGCAGATTTAACCATAAAGGGTAAGCCAACCTTGGCTACAATCTCTTCAAAGGTATATTGTCTGGCATCGGTAAAATAGGAAGAAAGAAAATTGGTGACGGGAAGTCCTGCTTCTTTCATCAACCGTTTTGCAACCAGTTTATTCATGGAGGTAGCTGAGCCAGCTACGCCTGTACCAATCATAGGGATGCTCAGTGCTTTTAAAAGACCTTGTATGCTTCCGTCTTCGCCATCCGTGCCATGCAATACAGGAAACACAATATCAGCCTGGATTGTGTCACCCTCTTCAGTTGAAAATACAGGTGCTTCAGGGTTGAGCGTTACAGTCAATTTTTTGCCTTTCTCTATTTCCTTGCTTACCGTGTCGGTAAGGTACCACGTGCCATTTAATGCGATGCCGAATAGAATCGGATCAAACAAGTCGCGGTTGATGTATTGGAAAATATTTCGTGCCGAATTGATGGATACTCCATGTTCTACAGACCGGCCTCCATACAGAATTACAATTTTCTTCTTTTTCATCGTTGAAATCAATCCCAAATATGCCCACCTTTTACAAGATTTCCATCATATGGTAAGTCAAAATCACTTAAAACCGGTTATACCGCAGGCAATGGAATTTTATTTGCCCAGATAAACTCGGGCGACACCAACTTCATTACCCATCGTTACTTTAAAAATATAAATGCCGCTGCTGAATTCCTGCAGATCAAAATAATAGGTTTGATTGAGTGTTTCCGGAAGTGTGTTGTTTAGCATTGCCTGGCCTATCGAGTTGTAGATCTGCAATGTTACCGGCTGTCTTTCTTTCAGATTGAAGGTAAGCCGCACATCATCGATTACACCATATACTGAAAAAGTATCTTCGATAAATACCGGGTCTGGGTTGTTGTCAATAAAAAATTCGATGTTATCCACATACAGGTTATTGCCATTATATTCGGTGGCTACAAAGGCAAAACGCAAATTTGATTTTCCTGCCAAAGAGGTAAGGTCGATATACTCTTTGCGCCATTGATTTTCTTCGGAAGGAACCCACGAAACACTGGTAGTGGTGGTAGACAATGTTGAACCGGTTTTATCATACAATACATTATTGAATGTAATGCCACAGTCTTCA
>JALOMN010000258.1 GCA_025455445.1 Cyclobacteriaceae bacterium | reverse complement strand
CCTTTCTTCCAGACTTCTTTGGTGTAATAATCTTTTCTTCCGGGAGTAGTTTGTGATCGCGAAACCTGCTGAGGCTTATTTTCAAAGTATAAACCATATATCGTAACGCGATAATGATTCTCCGTGATTTCGATAATAAATTTTCCGCTCCACTCGCCACTCCAATATATTAATGGTGTATTGTTATATTTTCTGCCATAGCGTTCGCAATCCACACTGTAATGGCGCAGTTCTCCATTATATCCCAGCTCATTGCGCACTACATGCTGTGTAAAAATTTTTGACTTCAGCATAGACACTACTTCCCGCCTCAAGCTGTCCTCCGCGCCCGGATACTGATAGGTGTACTGCCACACCAACTCGTTATTCCGAATTTCAAATGAATCGAACTTCTGTGCATTTGCCCACCCCGAAGTAAGAATACCAATTAGCACTATCAACCTGACTCTATACATGAGTGCAACAAAATCACAAATCACTAAAAATGCAATTCAAAGAAATTAAATGAAGGTTTTGAAATAGAAAACTGGGTTTTTAAGCCTTTAGTGTATGAAAAAGGACTTGATTCAGACAAAATGTATGAATTTTTGAATCATTGGGTTAAAAAATACCCACGATTTATAAAAAACAATATGATTTATTGAAAATAGGGTTAAAATATATCCTATAACAATCGAGTACAGTAATAAATATTCAAAAGTAGGTTAAAAAAAGACCCTGTATTTTCATAATTGTATAACAATTTGATAATAAGACCCCCAAACCAACCCTACTACTTATGAAAAGATCGGTAATTCTACTCGTCCTCCTTGTTGGGATAAGCATACTGGCAGTATTAATGCCGGCTGTACCAACAACTATTAACACCGAAGGCATTGACTCCGGTGATGTGGCCTGGATGCTGGCCGCTACTGCACTTGTACTTTTGATGACACCTGGCCTCGCCTATTTCTATGGCGGGATGATCAACACCAAAAACATTATCTCTACTATGATGCAAAGTTTTATTGCCATGGGTGTGATAAGTGTGCTTTGGATTGTAGTGGGTTTTAGTCTTGCTTTTGGTGATTCCATTGGCGGCTTTATTGGAAACCCAATGTCATTCTTCATGTTCCAGAATGTGCTGGATGGAAAACCCTGGTCATTGGCGCCTACCATTCCACTGGTGCTGTTTGCGTTGTTCCAGTTAAAGTTTGCCATCATTACTCCTGCGCTTATCACCGGAACATTTGCGGAGCGTATCCGATTCAAGTCCTACATTCTTTTCCTGTTATTATTCTCACTCTTTATATATGCACCGCTAGCACACATGACATGGCATCCGGATGGATTTCTTTTCAAGATGGGTGTGCTTGATTTTGCCGGTGGCACGGTAGTACACATGTCAGCAGGCTTTGCTGCGTTGGCTGCTGCTATTTATTTGCGCAATAAGAAAGAAGAAAAGGAAGCTATATCTCCGGCCAACATTCCATTTGTACTTCTTGGCACTGGCTTGCTTTGGTTCGGCTGGTTTGGATTTAATGCAGGAAGTGCTTTAGGCGCAGGCCCGCTGGCGGCTTCTGCTTTTGCAACGACTAACACCGCATCTGCTGTAGCAGGATTATGCTGGGTATTGGTGGATGCCGTGCGCGGAAAGAAACCTTCGGCACTTGGTTTCTGTATTGGCGCGGTAGTAGGGCTTGTGGCTATCACACCTGCTGCAGGTTTTGTAACGATTCCTTCCAGCTTATTCATTGGCACCATGGCTGCGATAATCAGTAACGTAGTGGTGCATTGGAAATCAAAGACTTCATTAGAAGATACACTGGATGTGTTTCCTTGCCACGGAGTGGGTGGTGCAGTAGGTATGGTGATGACAGCACTTCTGGCAAACACTGCAGTGAATGCAGCCAATACAACCGGCAATGGTTTATTCTTTGGCGAATTCACGCTCTTTAAAGTTCACATGATTGCATTAGCCATTGTGCTGGTTTTCATTGTGGCCGGTTCATTCCTGATTTTGAAAATCACAGATTTGATTTCACCCCTGACTATCAGCAGCGAAGAGAAATTGGTAGGTTCTGATTTAAGCCAGCATGGTGAAAATCTGTATCCGCTGGATATGAAGAAAGAAGCGGCAGCTTAAAAATCACCAAAGCGTTCCGGAGGGTGTCGAAGACCCTGCCGGAACCACTTTAGCTTATTGTTTAAAAAAACACACACAAACTTATGAAAAAATCAACTTTACATATTCTGAAATATGGATTACTGCTCTATATAATATTAATCACTGGAACTGCGTCTCTTGCGCAGGAAAAAATAGTGGTTGCGTCAGCCGCAAAACCGGTAGTAAAAGAAGAGCCAATTATTACTGCGGGCGATCGCGCGGAAGCATCATTAATTAAAGCAAATGAAGAAGAAGAAAGTGATGAACCTAAACTTACTTTTTCAGGATCGATTGATACCTATTTTCACACTTCATTTAATACCACAAACAACTATTACGGTGGTGCATATGCGCCTTCTACTTCATTCTCTGATCTGAAAGGATTTTCACTCGGTATGGTCAACCTTATAGCCACCTATTCAGGTGATCGTGCCGGCTTTACTGCAGATGTCGTACTCGGTCCACGCGGACAAGCCGCAGTATTTGGTACTGCTTCCGGTCAGGCAATCATCAACCAGGCATTTGTGTTCTATAAGTTCTCAGATAAGGTAACATTGAACCTTGGTCAGTTTAACACCTTTGTCGGTTACGAAGTAATCTCGCCTACAGTTAACTTCCATTATTCTACTTCTTATTTGTTTTCATGGGGTCCATTCAATCACACCGGTGCACGTTTAGACTTTGCCTTGAATAATGGCATTGTTGCAAAACTGGCGGTGATGAACCCAACGGATATTGTTGAATTCAACCCGGTAAACACGTATACACTAGGTGCGCAGATAGGCAAGACTTCTGATGCGGGCGGAATCTGGTTCAACTTCTTATATGGTGATCAGGATGGCACATTGGATAAAGATGTTGCATCAGTGGGAGATGCCTCCGCAGGAAAACTTTTTCAGGCAGATGTAACATTGGGTTATAACCTGAGCAGTAAATTTTATCTCGGCTTCAATGCATCAACTCAGAGCACGGCACCAGGCGAAGAAGTAGATGCGAATGGTGTGATCGTGGCATCAGGAGGCAAGGCAAGTTCATTCTATGGATTTGCCGTGTATCCTAAAATTACGCTCACAGAAAAATTTGCGATAGGAGCACGCGCAGAGTACTTCGCAGTAACAAATAATCACCTGGATATTTTTGGTCTGAGTGAAGAAAGCGGAGACGGCAACGTAATTGAATTCACCGTATCCGGCAATTACAAAGTGGGCGGCTTAACCTTTATTCCTGAAGTAAGAATTGATAAAACTTCTGAGAAGTCGTTTACCTATGGCACAGAAGCCAAAGACATCATGCCTTCATTCACGATGGCTGCAGTATACAAATTTTAATTAATCAACTTAACCTTTAAACTACCTACCCATGTCAAAAGCAAAACTTGAGTACATCTGGCTGGATGGTTACACACCTACCCAAAGCCTCAGAAGCAAAACTAAAATCATCCGAAATTTTGATGGCACATTAGACGGTTGTCCGATGTGGTCATTCGATGGAAGCTCTACAGAGCAAGCACCCGGAGGTTCATCCGATTGTTTGTTGAAACCTGTGGCACTGTTTCCGGATCCGGCACGCAGTGATGGATACCTGGTAATGTGCGAAGTGCTGAGCCCGGATGGATCCGCTCATCCGAGCAATGCACGCGCCACCATTGAAGATGATGACAAAGATTTTTGGTTTGGATTTGAACAAGAATATTTTTTGTGGGATACCAAACTGAATAAACCACTTGGATTTCCTGAGCATGGTTATCCATCACCACAAGGCCCATATTATTGCTCCGTAGGAGCGAAGAATGCTTTTGGTCGCAACAT
>JALOMN010000257.1 GCA_025455445.1 Cyclobacteriaceae bacterium | reverse complement strand
TTTGATTCCGCTATAGCCAAATATAAACCCCGTAAGCAACACACACATCCAGACTAACCGTATCACTACTTTTCTTTCAGCACCAAACACAGTTGCGGCAATCAATGAAGCTGCATACGGTGAAGTGATGGCTGATGAAAATCCGGCAGCGAATAATCCAAGACCGAGTGCGACAGTACCCGCAGAGCCTATTTTGATTTCAAGTGCTGCTGCTAATTCACCAAATGAAGAAAAATTGCCAACCTGTGTGCCTGCTATTAATATCCAGGAGGTAATAAGTCCACCGATAAACACAGAAACGATCAACCCTGCCCGCATTAATGGAATTGTTTGTCCTTTGCTAATAGCTGATCCAATAAAAATATTATAAGGCACAATGGTTGTACCCACGAGTGCAAGTGCTATCCATTCTGATCCATCAGGTAGCGTTGGCTTAACGGACGAGACCATTATTTCAGAAAATGAAAAATCACTTTCCAAAGCAAGAAATAAAAATGCGATGCCCATCAAGCCCACTAATAGGGTCATCACCAATGAAATCATGCGGCTGCCTCCCTGCCATAATACCAGCGCGGCAACACTTGTGAGTATCACAGTATATATCCTTCCATCACCCTCCACTATCAGATTCATTCCTGATACACCTCCTAAAATATTTCCGGCCTCATACGCTGCACAACCCAACAACACCGGCAAGGCTACCAGCCATTTTAATTTTGCTCCTTTACTAATTCCAAACTTTGCTTCCAGCGCCTGGCCGAATGAAAGGCCGCTGGCGATGATGATGCGGGCTGAAACTTCTTGTAATACCACGCAGGCGATGGTGGCAAATACAACCGTCCACAGCAACTGCAATTGAAACTGCGAGCCAGCGGTAACAGCCGTGGTTACTGTGCCCGGACCAATAAAGGCTGCAGAAATTACAGACCAAAGCAACACGCTGGAGATTTTATTGTGTGGCTTCAATCAAATTGCGTTTAGTATTCATTAAAACTAAAACTATTCAATTTGCCTTCATTAACAAAATCAGGGAATGTATCGAACCAGTAATGATAAGATGTATTGTGATTTTGGTGTATAGATACCAAAATGACAAAGTTTGCTTGCCTCATTTACATATATACATCACCATAAAAGAAAATTCTTAGGAAAACAGATTGTAAGACGACACAGTGAATCGGTGGGTTCAATTTTTTAAACGAAATAGTAAAGGTGAAAAATGCGTACAAAATAGAAGTGCTTACCATTCAATCATTCGTGCTACAGGTTTTACTCCGAGCCACAAAGTCATGCTACAGTAAAGACCATAAAGCAACGGGATGGACTAAGCAATTTGTTGATGCTATTTTAACAAGCAGCACAAAAAGCACAACACCTGCAAACCAAATGTTACTTGTTCATACCCGGTATCACACCCGAAAATGTGATGCCGAAAGCATTGGCCGAGTAAGACTTATTAACCTCATCCGTATACTTCAAGGCAGTGTACGAAATACCGACTCCATGATAAGCGATTTCAAATACAGGGCCTAAATTGCTCTTGTAAGTCATATCACCACCAAGACCCCCTGAATTAAATTTGATCCCACTGTGCGTGACCAGGCCAGCTCCCAATCGTAACTTTTTGGCAGCCATAAAATTTGCAGATAGTTGCATCGGCACACGGGTAAGCCGTATATGCACGTTATCGGCTTGAGTGGTCAAATACTTGTACCCAATGGAAGCACGTAGAAGAAATTTCTCAACATTCGGAAACTGAATTTGTGCCCCCACCGAGATTGTGCCGCCCTGGCCAGCGTTTACTGATTGAGTTTCTCCATTAGTAAATAGAACCTCTGCCACTTCATCACCACCAAATTCCAGTGCCCCACTAATCAATAGCCGAATAGGTCTATAATTAGTTTCATCCTGTGAATGGGCACTTATCGAATACGTAATTGCCGTTAGAAAAAGTAGAATACATTTAACTTTCATGATTTGGGATTTTTGAATTGATTTAAACTACTAAATAAAGGAAGGGGTTAACAAACTTTATAATGATTAGATCGGCAATCGCTTATGCATCTGGAAAATCTCCTATTACTCCGTTTTATTCAAGCTTTTAATGAAATCCGGAATTTCTTTGCTTGAAATGCTTTCCATTGCTTTTAATGCATCAGGGTTATCGCTTAAGATAATACGCAGGTTTTTTCTCCAATTACCCAACTTAAAAGTAGTAAGATCAACATATTCTCCATTCGGTTTGAATACTGCGTAATGTGCTTCTGTGGTGGCAACCGGATAACTATAGTCGCTAATCATATTCACATAGAGCTTATAATTTTTTCCATCATCAATCAGCCTAAAAAAACCACTTTTATAGGTTTTGAATATCTCCACGAATCTGTAATCATACTTCATGCCCAGATACTCAAACCCATATGCCTGCACAAGTTTGTCTTCGGCATTGTAGATTTTTTCCTGTCCATCTTCAGTTACAATCACTAACATGTAGTAACCGGTTACCTTCTTTTTACCCGCAAGTTTGATTTTACATGCTGCAGTGTCTTGTCCTGTTAGTACCATGTATCCATCTACCAATACATCTGCCTTGGTTGTATAACTTAAACAGAAAATTAAAGTGACAAGTAGAATTGATTTCATCTGACTTTATAAAAATTACGATCTTAAACTTAATGCATATTCTATAAAAAACAGTGGACGTTCGCTTGAAATAATTTCAAGCAAATAGTTTCTACACTGCGAAAACTCCTCGGAATAATTATGTTAAAGATTTTTGAGTGAAATCACGTAATTTGTTAAACGCCATTCCTAACATTTCCATTTTTTACAAGGCGCAAATCAGTAATTTTCAGTTTCTATAAAGTTCCTTCTTATGAAAACGCTGCTACAATATTCATTTCATTCACTGCTGTCACAATAGTATGTTTTGAGTGGATTTTGTTAGACTCGGCATGCAGCGCCAGGAATTTAGTATTTGGTCTTATGGGTAGTCATTTTCATAACTATTTAGTTTTTTAATTTCCTGATGGCTTTAGGCGCTGTCCTTGAAGGCACAACGCTTGTGCTATCTCAAAGTCAATTAATAATTAATATCATTAGATGCGATTGATAGTAGTTTGGAATAGTCTCATGTCGACTTCTGCTTTACTAATTCACAAACTCACCGTGTCAAACTAATAGTATTAAGGATTGGTAATAATATACTCTTCAGCGCTTTTGCATTATACCATCCACTAATAACTAAGAAAGAAATCATTCACGACTAATGTACTGTTAGTGCCACCTTCAAACAAGGCTCCATTGTAACTAGACGAAAACACTACGGTGATGTGTGTTACTCTCTCATTGGCAACTCCATACAAACCATTAGCAGGTTTTTGGTATGCGGGTACATTCGCACCGAGTGTGCCATATACTAAATCAACCGTGATCGTATAAAACTGATCAATCTTTTCTTCACCGGAACGGAACCATGCTGTTGCTATTCGTTTCACTTCAGCACCCTCCCGATTCTCAAGAAGTAAATAAATATCACATGAATCTTTCTTAGCAACTGTTTGTCCGTTCTTATTGAGATAAGGTGAGCCTGGACTATACGCATACTTCACAGAAAATTTCTTCGGCCTTGCAGTAAATGGAATTCCAAATTTGGTTGAGTTTAACGGATTAGCAATATCCAATTGAAACTTACCTGTAAAAAGTGAGCCCGCTCCCATTCGTTGACCGAGTACTCCGGCTAAATTGCCTAAGTCCAACGTTACTAATTTCACAGCACGATCACTTCCATTAATTTCAAGTGGAGTTACATTCGGACTTCCCAAAGTAACAGTGCCTGCATTACCCGTTGCCCAGATGGAATTGGCATCAAGACCAGGTTCCTGATAACCTTTAGGAGTGGTATACCAGGCGTCAAACGAGTTGTTGTCCAGTTGTGGTTCAGATCCTTCTTGTTTAACGGTTACCG
>JALOMN010000256.1 GCA_025455445.1 Cyclobacteriaceae bacterium | reverse complement strand
CATGCGCGTAACTCTCATCGGTATTATCAGCCTTATCATCATTTTTGGGTTGCCGCTACTCAAAGGCAGGCGTGTGAAAAAAGTACCGCCCCCGGTATTGGTCTTGCTGGTGACAATTCCACTTGCATGGCTTATGGATTTCAAGCACACAGAACCTGCATTTGATATGGTGAAAATTGGCAACTTCTGGCAGGACATTAGTTTCAATGCCGACTTCAGTCTCATCGGTACATTTGTATTTTGGAAATATGTGATCATGTTTCTGTTTGTGAACAGCCTTGAGTCACTTCTCACGGTTAAAGCTATTGACAGTCTTGATCCCTGGAAACGCATTTCAAATCCTAATAAAGATTTAATTGCTGTAGGTGCGGGTAATGCGCTTTCTGGTTTGCTTGGGGGATTGCCGATGATATCGGAAGTAGCGCGTAGTTCTGCCAATATCAATTTTGGTGGCCGCACGCGGTGGGCAAATTTCTTCCACGGATTCTTTCTGCTGGCAGCCATGTTGTTATTTATCCCTGTTATTGAAATGATTCCCAACACTGCACTCGCGGCATTGTTAATCGCGGTAGGCTATCGGCTTGCTTCACCCAACGAATTTTTTAAAACCTATAAAATTGGATCAGAGCAATTGGTAGTCTTTATTACTACTATTATCGTGACAGTTGCAACCGATTTATTGATAGGTGTAGGTGCTGGTATTTTAATGAAGCTTATTTTCCACGTGCTTAACGGTGTCCCTTTCAAAAATCTTTTTAAAGCACAATATGAGTATAGCCAGCAAGGCGATGAATTCTTTATAAAAATCAATGGTTCTGCTGTATTCTCAAACCTGATTGGATTTAAAAAAGCATTTGCGAATATCGATCATAGTAAAAAAATTGTGGTTGACTTTTCTGATGCCCACTTACTCGACCACAGTTTCATGGAATACCTGCACCATCTAGAAGACGAATGTGCTCATGCGGGCGGCTCTGTTGTTTCAATTGGTTTTGACCGCTTCAAACCATTTTCCAACCATCCTATGTCCGCACGTAAATTCTCTGCCGACCATGTAAACCGGATTGAAATCAAACTTAGTCCACGACAACTTGAACTTCGCAACTTTGCGGAAAACAACGAACTCGCATATTTTCCACAACGCATTAAAACAGCTGCGAAGTATAAAGATTTCCCCATCCATAACGGTCATAAAATTCCGTTTGAAGAAAATATGCTTGTGAAATATGGTGATTTTGCCAAAGTGGAGATCTCTGACATCACCATTCAGCAAGGCGCCCGTCAATCGCAACAGGAGTGGTCAATGACAATCGTGCAACTTTCTGACATGGAAGTTTCGATTCCCGACTTTGCACTTGAACCTGAAGGATTGTTTTCAAAATTGTTTGAAACCTTGCAGGGCCGTGATATTGACTTTGATAATCATCCTGTGTTTTCAAAGAAATATTACCTGCGAAGCAACAATGAAGAAGCCGTAAGAGCATTTTTTACCGAACCGATCTTACAGTTCCTTGAAAACCGGGAAGAGATGCATATTGAATGTCATCGCAACCGGTTAGTATTCTTCAAGAAACGCGAGCTGCTTCAACCCTCTGAAATTCTATATACTTCCAAATTTGCAGAAGAATTCATTTCTTTAATCAGCAAAAAGAACGTGGTGTTATAAAGCAAGTGAAGGAGTTCACTCTTTCACTTCTATTTTTTTACAATCAAAATTTTAAAGCAATGAATAAACTATTTGCTTCATTGGCATTCCTATTTTTTATCAATCAGGTAAACGCACAGGAAAGGCCAAAAGAAATCAATGAATTGAAAATGAATCTGAATGAAAGCGGAAGTCAATACATCAAGGCTGCGTTTCTTAATCAGGTGTGGTTCAGGTACAATGAAAGTAATCCTGGCTCGCAGGTGATGGGCGAACCAAAATCAGAAACCTTTGATATCGGTTTGCGAAGAACCCGCTTTCAACTTTACGGCCAACTTACGGACCGCGTCTTTTTCTATTTTCAATTTGGCCAGAACAACTTCAACTATCTATCACAAAATTCCGGCAACAGAAAACTGCAAGCGTTCTTTCATGATGCATTGGGTGAATATCGCATAAGCAAAGGAAGTGAAAAGTTAATCCTGGGTGGTGGCCTCACCATCGCCAATGGCTTGTCGCGATTCAGTCAACCCGGTATCGGAACAATCGCCACCATGGATGTGCCCATCTTTGCACAAGCTACTGTAGACCAGACGGATGAATTTTCGCGGAAGCTGAGTATTTATGCTCGTGGCCAGTTAGGCAAACTGGATTATCGCCTCGTGCTGAGTGATCCATTCCCGATTACAACTAACGGCCAGACACCACCTTCATTGTCGTCAAACGCTACATTTGCACAGCAAGGTCATCAGAAGCAATATCAGGGGTTCTTAATTTACAATTTCTTCGACAAAGAAACACACACCACTCCTTACATGACCGGCACATACCTTGGTAAAAAGAAAGTATTGAATTTAGAAGCGGGCTTTATTACACAAGGCAATGCAACCTGGACGAGAGAAGGAGCTGACACGACCTACCATGCGATGAATCTTTGGTCAGCAGCACTGTTTTATGATGCTCCACTGAACATTGAAAAAGGAACTGCTTTGAATGCCTATGCGGGTTATTATAAATATGACTTTGGTCCTGGCTACTTGCGCTATAACGGAATCATGAATCCTGCCTCTGCAGTAAAAGGACCGTATCCGGAAGGCAGCCAGGGAAATTCATTTCCGATGTTTGGAACCGGTGACATTTTTTATTTGCAAGTAGCATACCTGATGAAAAAAGATTTATTGGGTGAAGGTAACGGCACACTGATGCCCTATGCCTCATTGATGAGTGCAGCATACACGCGCCTCGACAAACAAATGAATGTGGTGAATGCAGGCGTGAACTGGCTTTTGAAAGGGCATACCAGCAAGCTTACGCTCGATGTACAAAACCGACCGTATTATCAACAGCAAGGCAACGATTTGATTCGCAGCGGACGCAAAAACCAGGTGGTGTTGCAATACCAGATATTTTTTTAATTGTGGTAAAGGTTATGATCAAATGCCGGGCAATATGTCCGGCATTCATTTTTTATAAACCATCTTAAACAACCCAACAGACGAAGTAAGCAAAATAAAAATCAAGGCAATGGCCACAATCAAGAATTTGATCACCGCAAAATAAAATGACATCGAAACAGAAAACTCATTTAGATGAGATAAAGTGAATAACATCGAAAAGTTTTCTATCAAGTCGCACGTCCCGGCAAACCAGGAAGCACGCATAAAGAAGATTGAAGAATCTTTGAATAATTGAATGTCCGAAAACTCAGCTGCCACGCGACACCCCAGGCCAATTGCCCAGGAATATAAAATCAGAAAAACGAAATCCAGGTATATGCTCAGTATTGCTTGTTCAATTCCGGCAGCACCCCAATCTTGAATAATCTTATCAGCAACATCTACCGAATGTGCCAATTCAAACTGCACGATATTACCGGGAGTATAGAAGCGCATAATAAACGCCCAAAGAATAGAAATTGCGGCCACCAGCCAAAAGGAGCGAGTTTGATTTTTCATCACAATCGAATATAAGACGATAAACATTATTTCTGTTAATTTTGCGCTCTAATTTTAAGTATGAACTTCAAAGAAATATTTTCCGTATCGCTAATACTCTTCTCTGTAATTGATATTATTGGCTCTGTGCCTTTTATTATCTTAATCAAAAAACGTGAAGGCCGCATTCATGCAGAGAAAGCAACCTTAATTTCTGCCGTACTCATGGTTGGCTTTCTTTACCTCGGTCAGTCAATCTTAAAACTTTTTGGCCTCGATGTCGCTTCCTTTGCCGTGGCAGGTGCCATTGTAATATTTATAGTAGCGATGGAAATGATTTTAGGTATTACGTTGATAAAAGATGATCCCGAAGCGAAAGGATCAGGCTCCATCGT
>JALOMN010000255.1 GCA_025455445.1 Cyclobacteriaceae bacterium | reverse complement strand
GAATATCTGAAGGCTGAAGCAACCGGTTACAATAGCATAGTCAATGGAACCCCAGTGTATTTGCAAGATCAGGAACGTGCACGTGGATTTGTGATTGGAGGAATTGGTGCGGAGTATTCACTAACCAACACAACAAAGTTATATGCAAACGCCACACAATCTTATCGGCCGGTGCAATTTGCTGATCTCACCACTCCGCCAACAACAGACATAATTGACCCGAATCTTACAGATGCAGCGGGATTGAATATCGACTTTGGATATCGTGGCAGCGTAAAAAATTTTTTATTGTTTGATATGAGCATCTATCATCTTGATTATGACAACCGAATTGGCACGATAAAGCAGCAGCGCGAAGACGGTTCATTCTATAATTACAGAACCAACGTGGGCAGCAGTAATGCAAGAGGTGCTGAGTTGTTTGGTGAAGTGAATATTGTGAAAGCATTAAAAGGTTCAGCCAAAGCGGGAGAGGTAAGTGTGTTCGCATCATATGCTTATAACGATGCGCGATATCAGAATTTTAAAGTAGTGACAGTTGTAAACAATGAACTCGTTGAAACCAATTACAAAAACAATAAGGTAGAGTATGCACCGGAGAATATCCTTCGTGCTGGAGTCACTTATTCTTTCCGTGGACTGGAGGCAACATTGCAATATAGCTATACAGACCGCGTATATACCGATGCCAACAACACGGAGACACCTACATCCAATGCACAAAATGGAATCGTGCCATCGTATTCAGTGCTTGATACTACCATTGGTTATAAGCACAAATCAGGGCTGTCGCTGAGAACCGGTGTGAACAACCTTACGGATGAGCAATATTTTACACGCAGGGCGGGTGGCTATCCGGGGCCGGGTGCATTACCTGCTGATGGCCGAACCTTTTTTGCTACACTCGGTTTTGTTTTGAACTAATTGAGAAAGAACAAAAGTAACTACCTGATGGAAAGCTAACATTAAACTTTTCGGGTAAGGTTCATCAGGTATTTTTTTGGAGTAACTCCAAACTTCTTTTTAAAGGCAGCAATGAAATGACTGGGGTTTGCATATCCAATCTGATAAGCGACTTCATTTACCTGAAAGCGAGATGAGTCCAGTAATACACGGGCATGATCTAACTTATGGTCAAGCAAGTATCCAAATACGGTGTTTCCATAAATTTCCTTGAAGCCTACTTTTAATTGATACTCATTAAGGCCGGCAATTTTGGCCAGTTCTTTCAGGCCCGGAGGCGTTTCCATGTGCTTTAATAAATATTCTTTGGCATGCTTAATCTTTCTAACGGTCTCCTGGTCATTTAAAAAAGGGCAGCTTTCTGTATCTGGCTTTTTATCAGAAAAATATAATCCTAATAATTCCAAAACTTTGCCATGGTAATAAAGTTTCTCCACGCTTTCACTCACGTGCGTGGTAAAAAGCTGATTCAAAACAATGAGCAATTGTGTCGGTATTTCGCGCTCATCATAAAATTTACTCTTCACATTTTCTGGCTTCAGAAATGGAAGTGCATCATGTGAGAAAAGTTTATGCAGACTTTCAAGGGTAATCGAAAGCGCCACAATTCGTGTGGTGGGTGATAATCTTAATTCGAATGGCAGGTTACTATCCGGATTGTAAAAGAAATAGTTGCGTTGCTTTTCGATTGTGCGCATGTAGTGTGGCCCAAAAGCAAACACGGCTGCACCATCCATGCAAAAGTAAAAGTGGATG
Source organism: Cyclobacteriaceae bacterium (assembly GCA_025455445.1). Lineage (GTDB taxonomy): Bacteria > Bacteroidota > Bacteroidia > Cytophagales > Cyclobacteriaceae > ELB16-189. The sequence goes on along the minus strand of JALOMN010000255.1, from coordinate 2,259 downwards.
ATGTTTTTGGTGACTTGACTTACAATAGCAACTTCATATTCCTCCTTATTTTCTGCAATCTCCAGCCGGATATCCTCCAATTCCAATAAGGTGTGAAATTTACTTTTATGAGTATTTATTTCTTTCACTATCTCCATATCATATAATCAGTTTGAAAAAATGACCTAAATCATGCCCTTAAATAACCATTAAAATGAGATTTAGTTCAAAAGTACCCAATATTTATAAATAATTGTGTTTGAGGTCAGTTTGTTAATAATTATACTTTAAGGGGTATTTTATGGAAATGAGGAAGTTAATATTTGCACCCGTGAAAATTTTGCTATTCATAAAAGCCATCGCCATCACTGCATTCTTGTTGCTTTCTGAGGAGAGTTACGCGCAGGAAAGTCCGCTCAATGCAGATACGCTTGCCACGAAACAGCTTGAGGAGGTAATCGTCACTGCTACCCGCAATGAGCGAACCATGGGTGCTTTGCCTATGCCGGTCTCTCTTATTCCAAAAAATCAAATAAAGACCATGGGCTCTTTGCGCCTGAATGATGTGCTTGCCGAGCAAACCGGACTTGTGGTAGTGCCTCAGGTAAACGCGCAGGGGAATGGTATACAATTGCAGGGATTCAACCCTGATTATACACTTATACTGATTGATGGTGAACCTATCATAGGCCGATATACAGGTTCACTGGAGTTAAGTCGAATTGCAGTAGGAAATATCAAACAAATAGAAATTGTAAAAGGTCCATCTTCCAGCTTATATGGGTCTGATGCACTGGCTGGTGTTATAAATATTATCACCGACAGACCGATGGGCAGCCGCGCCAATGCCATGGTGCGCTATGGCACCAACAATACGCTGGATGTAAATGGTGACGTGTCATTTACAAAGAAGAAATTAGGAGTTTATGTGTATGGAAATCGCTACCATACTGATGGGTATGATCTTTCTCCACAGAATTACGGAAACACAGTTTCACCATTCACTAATTATACACTCAATTCTAAAATCACCTACAAGATTAGTCCGGTTACTGATATCAGTTTAGCAGGCAGATATTTTAATGAAGACCAGGTATTTCGTTTTGAGGTAGAGTCCAATGGAAACCGCATCCGCACTTCTGGTAATGGTAATACACAAGACTGGAATTTCAATCCGGTGCTCACACATCGGTTTTCTGATAAACTCAAAGCGATAGCGAGATTTTATTCCACACATTATAAAACCGAATCGTATTTAGATCTGGAAACAGATGGCAGTCGATATTATGAAGATGATTTCAAACAATCTTTTGCCCGGCCGGAACTCAATACAGAGTACTTTTTTAACGACAAGAATATTTTGACTCTTGGAGTGGGCTACATAAATGAAATGGTACAGACCTCACGCTATGGCGATGAGGAAAAAAGATTTCAGGAAACTTCATACGGATTTTTTCAACATGAGTGGCTACCGGATACCAAGCTATCGGTGATTGTGGGTGGAAGGTTTGATTATAATAATATTTATGGCAGTCAATTTAGTCCCAAGCTGTCAACGCGCTATGAACTGAATAAAAAAGTAACTTTTAAACTCAGTGGTGGTGTAGGCTTCAAAGCACCTGACTTCCGCCAGTTGTATTTTAATTTTAATAATTCCGCAGCGGGAGGTTATAGTGTGCTTGGAACAGAAGTAGCACCTGCACGGATTGCTGAGCTGGATGCGGCTGGTCAGATTCAGACGTACTTATATGATCCTTCACAACTTGGAAATTTACAAGCCGAGCGATCCGTTTCAATTAATGCCGGAGCAAATATCGAATTGCTTCCATTGCTCAAGATGGATTTAAATGTATTTCATAATAGCATCAACAATCTGATAGAAACACAGGCGGTGGCCATCACTACCTCCGGCCAAAGTATTTATAGTTACCGCAATATTCTTCGTGCTTATACTCAAGGTCTGGAAGCAAATCTTTCTTACCCGGTAGCGAAAAACTTAAGCCTATCAGCAGGCTATCAATTGCTTTATGCAAAAGACAAAGATGTGGTGGAAGATGTGAAGGCAGGAGAGGTGTACTGGCGTGACCCCAACACTTTGGTGACAAAACGGTTAAAGCCTTCTGAATATTTCGGTTTGTATAATCGCTCGCGGCACATGGCGAATGTGAAGTTGTTTTATAATCATAAACCCAGCGGTTGGGAAGGAAGTTTACGTGTAATCTATCGCGGCAAATATGGCATCGGTGATATCCGTGGAAATATTCAGGGTGAAACTATTCC
>JALOMN010000254.1 GCA_025455445.1 Cyclobacteriaceae bacterium | reverse complement strand
ATACTTTCGCATTTTCTTTCACCAGGTGTTCTACCAAATGCATGCCCACCTGGCCTACACCTTGCACACCTACTTTTTTTCCTGCTAAGGAGTCACTTCCATAGACTTTCTTTGTTGTTGCCTTTATACCCATGTATACACCGTATGCAGTAACTGGGGAAGGATCACCTCCTCCACCCATCGATTCTGGCAAGCCGGTAACGTACTTGGTTTCCATCGAAATATATTCCATGTCAGAAGTCTTCATATTTACATCTTCTGCGGTATAATACTTTCCTCCAAGACTTTGAACGAACTTTCCAAATCTGCGCATCAGCGGTTCTGACTTGATCGTTTTTGCATCGCCTATAATAACCGCTTTGCCTCCACCTAAATTAAGGCCGCTGATGGATGCTTTGTATGTCATGCCTCTCGATAATCTCAACACATCTGTGAGCGCTTCCTGCTCGGTTGCATAGTTCCACATTCGGGTGCCACCTAATGCAGGACCTAATGTAGTGTTGTGAATGGCGATGATTGCTTTAAGTCCGGTTGCTTCATCATGGCAAAACACCACCTGCTCATGACCCAACATGCCAACCGCATCAAAAACTCCAATACCTGTTTTCTCCAATTCTTTAATCTTCATGGACATTTGTTTTATGTGGATTAACTACTTTTGCTGACTTTAAATATGCTGACAAGCAGTATAAAAAGTCAGGCAAAGCTATTTCAAAAACATTGATTTTTAAACGTTTCAAACGATTGCATTCAACAAAACAACAAAATTCTGCCTGGGTGGTTAGTAACCCTATAAAATTTTTACTTAGCTCCTCAAAGCGAAATAATCAGCTTAATGAAAGAACTCTCTTATCTCAATAAATACCTCTATAAATATAAATGGCACCTGATTTTGGGGTTGGCATTTGTACTCATCTCCAACTTGTTTCAGATTTTACCTGCAGAAATGGTGCGGTATGCTATTGACCTGGTGGTTGACAATTTAAGAGTATACCAATCTTTCAATGAAAGCAATGTGCAGGATGACTTTTTTAAAGTATTTGCATTTGGCATATTGTTCTATGCCGCACTTATTCTTGTGATGGCGCTGCTTCGTGGGGTGTTTCTGTATTTTGTTCGCCAAACATTGATCGTCATGAGCCGTCTGGTTGAATATGATCTAAAAAATGAAATCTTCAATCATTATCAAGATCTGCCTCTTTCTTTTTACAGACGCAACAATACAGGCGATCTGTTAAACCGAATTAGTGAAGATGTAGGACGGGTGCGCATGTATCTGGGGCCTTCTATCATGTATGGAATGCAACTCATTACACTCTTTATGATGCTAATACCGCGCATGTTTTATATCAATACTACTCTCACCTGGTATGCGCTCATTCCATTGCCAATACTTTCACTTAGCATTTTTTATGTAAATAATCTGATAGAGCATCGCTCGGAGGAGATACAAAAAAGCCAGTCGAGGCTTAGCACTTTTGTACAGGAAGCCTTTTCGGGAATACGTGTGCTGAAATCATTTACCAGGGAGCAAGAATCAGTAAAGAACTTTTCGGTTGAAAGCAATGAATATAAAAATCAGTCTTTAAAACTAACCCGTGTGCAGGCTTTGTTTTTTCCATTGATCATGGGGTTGATTGGGCTGAGCACCATACTCACTGTATATGCTGGAAGTGTAGGTGTGATCAATGGCTCGATTACGTTTGGCGTGGTGGCAGAGTTTATCATTTATGTGAACCTGCTTACCTGGCCCGTAGCTTCGCTTGGCTGGACCATCAGTCTGGTGCAGCGAGCGGAGGCATCGCAAAAAAGAATCAACGAGTTTTTAAAAACAAAAACAGATATTGTATCTGAACAAAATCTGGAAAAAGATATTGCCGGTAAAATTGAATTCGATCACGTGTCCTTCACCTATCCGGACACTGGCATACAAGCTTTGAAAAACATTTCATTCCAAATTCAGCCTGGTGAATCGCTAGCCATTATCGGCACCACTGGTTCAGGAAAAAGTACCGTATCAAACCTGATAAGCAGATTATATGATGTAACGAATGGAGAGATTCGAATAGACGACATCCCGATTAAATCCTATCAACTGCAAAGCCTCAGAAAACAAACCGGTGTGGTGCCACAAGATGTGTTTCTTTTTAGTGATACAATCTATAATAACATAGCTTTTGGATTGGATAAGCCCAAAGAAGAAACCGTATTGCAAGCCGCGAAAGATGCTGACGTATACAACAACATAATGTCCTTTCCACAAGGATTTAATACACGTGTTGGCGAACGTGGAATCACGTTATCGGGCGGACAAAAGCAACGCGTTTCGATTGCGCGTGCTGTAGCGCGTGAACCCAAGATTTTAATACTGGATGATTCGCTCTCGGCAGTGGATACAAAAACTGAGAATACGATACTCAACAGCATGAAGCGCATTATGAATGGGCGCACCAGCATTATAATTTCTCATCGTGTTTCCTCAGCCAAGCTGGCAAACAAAATAATTGTGCTACGAGACGGATCGCTTATTGAAGAAGGTTCTCACGAATCGCTTCTGGAGAAAAAAGGTGTGTATTTCGAGCTATACGAAAAGCAAATGCAACTGGACGAAACTACTTAAATACATATCGCAAACCCACACCACCCTGAAAACGATTATAGCCAGGATCAAGGCCTGTATCATAAAACCATTCTACTTCAATAAAAGCAGAAATAGGAATTGAAAAATAAGCATACTCAAACCCCAACACACCCACCGGACCATAGGTATAGCGCGTTTGGGTTGTTTGGCCCAAAGTACTTACTACACTGCCTGATGAATTATCTTCTAACAAGTAGTCATAGATTAGGGTAGCGTTTCTCCATTGCCATCCTAACCCTGCATACACCTGCAATCCCCTCGATAATTTTTCTGCATTCCACTGATACAGGATTTTGCCTTCCAGAAAAACATCTTTAGTAACCTTATGTGAAATCTCCTGTAAACTTTGACTGGATGTAAGCGAATCGGGTTTATAATCATCAAATGCGTTTTGATAATATTTATTATATAATCCGCTCGCAGTTTTGCCGGCATCAATAGCTAATGCAAGGTTGCGTGTTGCGTAAAATTTATAGGTAAGCGCAAAAGGATCTCCTAATTTAAAACCAAGGCCCTGATAAGGATAGCCGCGTTCATCAAAAATCGGACATTCAATTGAGGCCTTACTTCGTTTTGATTTGGCTGTAATTGGTTTATTGTTTTTGGAATAGCGTGATGTCTGAGCCTGAGAAAACGTAGCACCAAAAAAAAGAATAGTAAAAATTATATAGTGTTCTTTCCTCAAACGCATAAAGACAAATATAATTCTTTTGAGTTTAACGGTTGCTTTAAAACTCGCGCGAGAGACAAGCGTCAAACTACTTCTTTATATTGCATTTTATGCAGTTGAGCGTAATATCCTTCCTGTAAAAGCAGCCCCTCATGCGTACCGCTTTCCTTTATTTCTCCATGATCAAGTACTACTATAGTGTCTGCCTTTTGTATGGTTGACAATCGATGGGCGATCACAATCGAAGTTCGGTTTGTCATCATTTTCGAAATGGCTTGCTGAATCATTTCTTCTGTTTCACTATCTACTGATGAAGTTGCTTCATCTAACACCAGGATTTTAGGGTCATATACCATTGCACGAATAAATGAAAGCAATTGTCGCTGACCTACTGAGAGTGTAGCGCCTCTTTCCATCACATTATAATCAAGCTTGCCGGGAAGCCGATCAATAAACTTTCGTGCGCCAACGAGATCCGCAGCATGTAAAATCATTTCATCCGTTACCTCCGGATTTCCCAGTGTGATGTTGTAGCGGATGGTGTCGCTAAACAAAAACACATCCTGTAAGACCACCCCAATATTTTTGCGCAAGGTGGCAAGATCGTATTCCTTAATATCAACACCATCAACAGAAATCGTTCCGCGGTTGATATCGTAAAACCGATTAA
>JALOMN010000019.1 GCA_025455445.1 Cyclobacteriaceae bacterium | reverse complement strand
CAGACTGTTTACGGAAAGATTGGAATCAAAGTATGGATTTTCAAAGGAGAGGTTTATGGCAAGCGTGACCTATCACCTAATGTAGGTATGATGGGTGCTACTGGTGGTGAATCTAAGCCTGGCGGACAAGGTGGAGATCGCAGAAGACCTGGAGGTGACCGCGGCCAGCGTGGCGAAAGAGGAGAGAGAAGCGACAGAGGTCCTCGTGGTGAAAGAGGCGATCGCAAAAAGAAATAAACAATAAGTTTAATAAGTGTAAAAAGCATTAGTCATGTTACAACCGAAGCGTACCAAGTTTAGAAAAATGCAGAAAGGAAAAGTGAAGGGAGTTGCTACCCGTGGTCACTCCATTGCTTTCGGATCATTTGCATTAAAGGCATTAGAGCCAGGTTGGATTACTGCGCGGCAGTTAGAAGCCGCCAGGGTTGCCGTGACCCGCGCCATGAAGCGCGAAGGTCAGGTGTGGATTAGAATTTTCCCGGACAAGCCAATTACTCGCAAGCCCGCAGAAGTTCGTATGGGTAAGGGTAAAGGTGCTCCAGAATATTGGGTAGCAGTTATAAAGCCAGGAACTATTCTGTTTGAAGCAGGTGGTGTAAACATGGCTACAGCAAAAGAAGCGTTGGCATTGGCTGATGGAAAATTACCAATCAAAACACGCTTTACAGTTAGAAGAGATTACGTAGAACAAGTAGTAAAATGAAAAACGTAGAAATAAAAGGTTTATCCGTAGTAGAGCTCAATGAGAAAATTGGCCAGGAGTCAGAGACTTTAAGAAAGTTGAAGTTTGCACACCAGGTTTCTGCTATCGAAAACCCAATGAGAATCAGAGAAGCCCGGAAACTCATTGCACGATTGAAAACTGAATTAAAAGCTAAAGAAACTCAAAAGTAATTTTCCATGGAGACGGTAAGAAACCTAAGAAAGGAAAGAATAGGGAAGGTGGTTAGTAATAAAATGACTAAGTCAATAACTATCGCCATCAACCGTAAGGTAAAGCACCCTATCTATGGCAAGTTCATGACAAAGACTACCAAGTTAATGGCTCATGATGAAAAGAATGAGGCTGGTATTGGTGATACTGTGCGCATCATGGAGACACGTCCACTCAGCAAAAACAAGAGATGGAGATTAGTAGAAATCATTGAAAAAGCGAAATAATTATGATACAGACAGAATCAAGACTTACCGTAGCAGACAATAGTGGCGCAAAAGAAGTGCTGTGTATGCACGTGTTGGGCGGCACAAGAAGACGCTCTGCAAGCGTAGGTGATAAAATTGTTGTTACTGTAAAGTCAGCAATACCTACCAGTCAGATTAAGAAGGGTACTGTATCAAAAGCAGTTATCGTAAGAACCAAGAAAGAGATTAGAAGAAAAGATGGTTCTTATATCCGTTTTGAAGATAATGCTGCCGTTCTTTTAAATGCGCAGGATGAACCACGTGGCACCCGCATTTTCGGGCCAGTGGCGCGCGAGTTAAGAGAAAAGCAGTTTATGAAGATTGTTTCATTAGCACCAGAAGTTTTATAATCATGGAAAGGAAATATAATAAGCAGCCTAAACTTCATATTCGCAAAGGCGATATGGTTGTGGTGCTGGCCGGAGACGACAAAACTAAAACCGGCAAGGTTTTAGAAATTATTGCTGAGAAAAACCGCGCTATCGTAGAAGGAATTAATATGGTAACGAAGCATCAAAAACCATCTGCCGGCAAGCCAGAAGGTGGTATTAAAAAGATGGAAGGTACCATACACATCAGCAACCTTATGTTGTTGGAGCCTTCATCTGGCAAACCTACCCGCACAGGTAGAAAGCTTAATGAAAAGAATAAGTTGCAGAGATATTCAAAGAAAACAGGAGAATTTATTAAATAATGGCAACTCCAAGATTAAAAGAAAAGTACCTGAAGGAAATCGTTCCTGCGCTGAAAGAGAAGTTTCAGTATAAGTCAGTAATGCAGGTACCAAAAATTGAAAAGATTTCCATCAATAAAGGTATTGGTGCAGCAGTAGCTGATAAGAAGCTAATTGATATTGGTGTAGAAGAACTCACCACAATCACTGGGCAGAAAGCGGTTGCTACCCGTTCCAAAAAAGATATCTCAAACTTCAAATTGCGCTTTGACCAGGCAATTGGTGCAAAGGTAACTTTGCGTGGTGATCGCATGTATGAGTTTTTAGATCGTTTGATGAATGTTGCGTTGCCCCGGGTGCGTGATTTCAAAGGAGTGAGCGACAAAGGATTTGATGGACGCGGTAATTACACACTGGGTGTAAAAGAGCAAATCATATTCCCTGAGATTTCAATCGAAAAGGTAAGTAAGATTAATGGTATGGATATCACCTTTGTGACTTCCGCTAATAGCGATGAAGAAAGCTATGAGTTGTTGAAAGCACTTGGTATGCCCTTCGTAAATAAAAACAATTGATTCGATGGCAAAATTATCAATCATCGCAAGAGACAAGAAGAAGGAGAAACTGGTAGCTCGTTATGCTGCTAAACGCAAGGCTTTGAAAGAAGCTGGTGACTGGGTTGGATTAGACAAACTTCCACGCAGTTCATCTTCCGTGCGTTTGCATAGCAGATGTAAACTTACCGGTCGCCCCAGAGGTTACATGAGTAAATTTGGAGTATGCCGTAACCAGTTCCGCCAATTGGCAAGCGATGGAAAGATTCCAGGCTTGACAAAAGCAAGCTGGTAAAACGGCTTTATTAAACATATTAGCTGCTGAGTATCAAGGTCGGCCCCCGATAAGTTTTCGGGACGAAACCAGATAACAGTTTGAATAACAGAAATTGTTATATATCTTTGCAGCCCGTTCAAAAAAACGGGTTTGCTTTTTAAATAAGTAAAATGAAAACAACGGATCCAATAGCAGATTATTTAACCCGGTTACGCAACGCCTTGAAGGCTCGTCACCGCGTGGTAGAGGTGCCTGCATCCAACATCAAAAAGGAGGTAACCAAGGTACTTTTTGACAAGGGCTATATTCTCAACTACAAGTTTGAAGAAACCCAAAACAAGCAAGGCAGCATTAAAATTGCCTTGAAGTATAATCCAGATACAAAAGAACCTGCGATTACAGTATTGCAGCGTATCAGTTCACCTGGATTGCGCCAGTACAAAGGTGCTGACAGCTTACCTCGTGTGCTTAACGGCCTCGGTATCGCAATTCTTTCCACTTCGAAAGGTGTGATTACTGACAAGGAAGCTAAAGCCCTAAATGTGGGTGGTGAAGTATTATGTTACGTTTATTAAATCTTAGGTTATGTCACGTATAGGTAGATTACCCATTCCACTTCCCAAAGGCGTAACATTTTCCTTTTCGGAAGCTGATCATCTGGTGACCGTAAAGGGTCCTAAGGGTGAATTAAAACAAGCCATTGACACTGATTTTAAAGTGACTTTGGAAGATGGCCAAATTCTGGTTCATCGTCCTACTGAACAAAAGCGCCATAAGGCAATGCACGGTTTATATCGTTCGCTAATTGCCAACATGATTGAAGGTGTCAGCAATGGATATAAAAGACAACTTGAACTTATTGGTGTAGGTTACAAAGCCTCCGCTCAAAATAACGTTCTCGATTTAAGTTTGGGATACTCACACAGTGTGATTCTGGGTGTTCCATCAGAATTGAAAGTTACAGCCAGCCAGGAAAAAGGACAAAATCCTATGATTTTCCTTGAAGGCATCGATAAGCAATTGATTGGTCAGGTAGCGGCAAAAATTAAGTCGTTGCGTAGTGTGGAACCTTATAAAGGAAAAGGTATCCGCTTCGTGGGAGAATATGTACGTAGAAAAGCAGGTAAAGCAGCTGCTAAATAAAATTTAGTTAATCATGGCAAACATTAAAGATAGAAGAACCAGGATTAAGAAAGGAATCCGCAAAAAGCTGGAGGGAACGTCAGAGCGCCCACGCCTTTCTGTGTTCCGCAGCAACAAAGTGATCTATGCCCAAATCATTGATGACTCAAAAGGACATACAATCACATCTAGTTCATCAATTGAACTTGATAAGAAGGGTGGCTTAAATATGGAAATCTCTAAAACTGTTGGAAAGAAAGTTGCTGAAAAAGCAGTCGCCAGCGGTGTGAAAGAAATTGTATTTGACCGCAATGGTTATCTCTATCATGGAAATATTAAGGCTTTGGCTGAAGGTGCCAGAGAAGGTGGATTAAAATTCTAAAATAGCATGACACAAAGTAACGTCAGCACAGTAAAGGCGAGTGAAATCGACCTGAAAGAAAAAGTGGTAGCGATCCAGCGTGTAGCCAAAGTGGTGAAAGGTGGTAGAAGATTCAGCTTTGCCGCTATTGTGGTAGTGGGCGATGGAAATGGCGTGGTTGGTTACGGTTTGGGAAAAGCCAATGAAGTAACTGATGCCATCACCAAAGGTATTGATGATGCGAAAAAGCACCTTGTAAAAGTACCTATCATTAAAGGTACTGTTCCTCATGAGTCATTAGGAAAATTTGGTGGTGGATTTGTGTTGTTGAAGCCTGCATCTCCTGGTACGGGTGTAATTGCCGGTGGTGCAATGCGTGCCGTTCTTGAGAGTGCCGGAGTGCACAATGTATTAGCAAAGTCTAAAGGATCGTCTAATCCGCACAACGTGGTGAAGGCAACTTTCAAAGCATTAACTACCATGCGCGACCCTCAGACTATCGCCCGTAATCGTGGAGTATCATTATCTAAAGTTTTCAACGGATAAGAGTTATGGCAAAAGTAAAAATCACTCAAACCCGCAGTACGATTAAAAGACCTGAAACACAGTTGAGAACTATTCAATCTTTGGGTTTAGGTAAAATTCATCGCTCTGTAGAGGTAGAATACACACCTCAGATACAAGGCATGGTGAAAAAAGTTAAACACTTAGTGAGCGTAACCGAATTATAAGATGAAGCTGCATACACTTAAACCGGCTGAAGGATCGGTAAAAACAAATAAGCGCCTCGGAAGAGGACAAGGATCAGGCGGTAGCACCGCGGGTCGTGGACACAAAGGAGCACAATCACGTTCTGGCTATCATAAGAAATTCGGCTTTGAAGGTGGACAGATGCCATTGCAAAGACGTATACCTAAGTTTGGCTTCAAGAATAATGAGAAAGTTTATTTCAAGGCTATCAACTTAGATGCTCTTGAAGACCTGGCAAAAAAGACTAATGCTTCAGCATTAACTGTTCAATTAATGATCGATAACGGTATCGTAGGTAAGAAGGACAGTGTAAAAATTCTTGGAAGAGGAGAGCTGAAAGCTAAGGTTAATGTAGAAGCTCATGCATTTTCTGCATCAGCAACAAAAGCAATTGAAAACGTAGGCGGAACTGCCACAACTGTGAAATAATGAAGCGTTTCTTTACAACCATAAAGAACATTTTTTCAATCGAAGATCTTCGTACGAAGATTTTAAATACGATGGGTTTCCTAATCATATTCAGATTAGGTTCTTACATCGTGTTACCAGGGATTGATCCAAATTTACTTTCGGGAAATCAGGGTGGTATTTTTGATTTATTAAATACCTTTCTTGGGGGTTCATTCAGCAGGGCTTCCATTTTTGCATTAGGCATAATGCCTTATATCTCTGCTTCCATTGTGGTTCAATTACTAACTGTAGCTGTTCCGCATTTTACCAAGCTTCAGAAAGAAGGTGATAGCGGTAGAAAAAAGTTAAATCAATTTACACGGGTACTCACCATATTAATTACAGCTGCCCAATCTTATGGTTATATAAGAGCTACTGTTAATCAGGAAGCCATCATAAATCCAGGTATGTTCTTCACCGTAAGTTCGATGGTGATTATTGTAGCCGGTACAATGTTTTGTATGTGGTTGGGTGAGCGTATCACCGACAAGGGCATAGGTAATGGTATCAGTATGTTAATCATGATTGGTATCGTTTCAAGATTCCCAGCAGCTATCTATCAGGAAATAGATGCGAAAGGAATGAATGGAATGCTATTGTTTATTCTTGAAGCGCTGGCACTCTTCTTTGTAGTGGTGGGAGTTATCGCCCTTACACAAGCAACACGAAGAATTCCGGTTCAATATGCCAAGCAGGTTGTTGGTAATAAATTATATGGTGGTAAGAGAGATTTCATTCCTTTGAAATTAAACTCTGCCGGAGTAATGCCAATCATTTTTGCACAGGCATTGATGTTCATTCCTCCGCTAGTTGCACAAATCTGGAGAGATAGCGATGTAGGTGCCTATGTGGGCTCAACGTTTGCGGACTTTACTTCATGGCAATACAATTTGTTATTCGCTATTTTGATTCTGTTATTCACATTTTTCTACACGGCCATCACTGTGCCATCGAATGATATAGCAGATAATCTGAAAAGAAATGGAGGTTTTGTTCCTGGTATTAAACCAGGTAAGCAAACCGCTGAATTTATAGATAGTATACTATCAAAAATTACTTTACCGGGTTCGTTATTCCTTGCTGCAGTTGCAATTCTTCCGGCTTTTGCTGTGAAGGCAGGCATTACTCAGAATTTTGCCCAATTCTATGGAGGTACCTCTCTATTGATTCTTGTTGGCGTTGTCCTTGACACGCTTCAGCAGATCGAGAGTTATCTTTTAATGAGGCATTATGAAGGTATGATGAAGTCAGGAAGAGTAAAAGGACGTTCTCAGTTTGCTGCGGCTTGAAGTTGAATGGTTCATTACAAGACGGTAGAAGAGGTTCAGTTAATTAAAGAGAGTGCGCAAATCTTAGGAAAAGCACACGCAGAGGTTGCCAAACGGTTAAAACCGGGAGTCAAAACCAAAGAACTGGATCAAATTGCCGAGGAGTATATTCGCGACCAGCATGGAGTGCCCTCTTTCAAAAACTATGGTGGAACATTTCCAGCATCGTTGTGCATCTCCGTTAATGAGGTGGTAGTTCACGGTTTTCCGGGTAACTATGAAGTGAAAGAGACCGATGTAATTTCGATTGATTGCGGAGTTCTTTTTAAAGGATTTCACAGTGATTCGGCTTATACGTATCCCATGCAAGGAGTGAAGAAAGAGGTGTTGGATTTACTGGAAAGAACCTATCATTCGCTCTACCTGGGTATTGAACAGGCAAAGTCTGGAAACCGAATTGGTGACGTAGGATTTGCTATTCAAAGTTACGTTGAACAGTTTGGTTACGGAGTGGTGCGAGAGTTAGTGGGACATGGTGTAGGTAGAAGTCTACACGAAGATCCTGAAGTTCCTAACTACGGAAAGAGAGGAAAGGGTGTGAAGATAGTTCCGGGGATGGTTTTCGCGATTGAGCCTATGATTAACATGGGTACCAGAAATGTGGTTCAGGAGAAAGATGGATGGACCATTCGAACCAGTGACCGTAAACCATCAGCTCATTTTGAGCATATGGTGGCAATATTTGAGGATAAGACAGAAGTTTTGACAACACACGAGTATTTAGAAGAAGCATATTCATATAAGTGGCGAAGCAAAAGTCGATAGAGCAAGACGGAACAATAATAGAGGCATTATCCAACGCCATGTTCAGAGTACAGTTGGAAAATGGTCACGAGGTATTGGCACATATTTCTGGAAAGATGAGGATGCATTACATCCGTATTTTACCAGGTGATAAGGTAAGACTGGAAATGTCTCCTTATGATTTAACAAAAGGAAGGATAACATTTAGATACAAATAAGATGAAAGTAAGAGCATCTATTAAGAAACGGAGCGCTGATTGTAAAATCATCAGACGCAAAGGCAAGTTGTATGTAATCAACAAGAAGAACCCAAGATATAAACAAAGACAAGGATAATTATGGCACGTATTGCTGGTGTTGATATTCCCGACAACAAAAGAGGTGAAATAGCCCTCACATACATCTATGGTATTGGCCGCAGATCCGCTCAGCGTATCTTAACCAAAGTGGGTGTTACCTGGGATAAGAAAGTAAAGGAATGGAATGACGAAGAATCCAACGCGATTCGTGCAGCCATTGCTGAAGCATTTAAAATAGAAGGTGCTCTTAAATCTGAGGTTCAGTTGAGCATTAAGCGATTGATGGATATCGGTTGTTACCGTGGTCTTCGTCATCGTAAAGGATTACCTGTACGTGGTCAGACAACTAAAAATAATGCGCGTACACGCAAAGGAAAACGTAAGACAGTTGCAAATAAGAAGAAGGCAACTAAAGGTTAATAGTTAAACGATAATAAACTTTTCTGTATGGCAGCACCAACCGCTGAAAAAAAGAAAGATAAGAGCAAGAAGCGTGTAGTAAATGTAGAGGCTGTAGGACAGGCTCACATTAGAGCTACATTTAATAACATCATTATTTCCATGACCAATACAACAGGCCAGGTTGTATCATGGGCTTCTGCCGGTAAAATGGGCTTCAAAGGCTCAAAGAAAAACACTCCTTATGCAGCGCAGGTTGCAGCACAGGAGTGCGCTTCAAAGGCTTTTGAATTAGGCTTGAGAAAGGTAGAAGTGTTTGTGAAAGGCCCTGGTGCCGGTCGCGAATCAGCTATCCGCAGTATTCAGGCTTCAGGCATTGAGGTTACAATTATTAAGGATATGACTCCTATGCCACACAATGGCTGCCGTCCTCCTAAGAAAAGAAGAGTTTAAAAATCATTAAAGACAAAGAATAAGTCATGGCAAGATACATCGGCCCAAAAGCGAGAATCTCCAGAAGATTTAACGAGCCAATTCTGGGCGAAAGCAAAGCACTTCAAAAGAAGAATTATGCACCCGGAATGCACGGTAAAGGAAAGAAGCGCAAGCAATCTGAATATGCTGTACAGTTAGCTGAAAAGCAGAAGGCAAAATATATCTATGGTGTATTAGAACGTCAGTTCGAGAACATCTTCGATAAAGCATCACGCAAAAAAGGTGTTACTGGTGAAGTATTGCTTCAGATGCTTGAATCAAGACTCGACAATACAGTCTATCGTCTTGGAATTGCACCTACCCGCAGAGCGGCACGCCAGTTAGTGGTTCACAAGCATATCACTGTAAATGGTGATGTAGTAAACATACCTTCTATGTACCTGCGTCCTGGTGATGTAGTTGCGGTTCGCGAAAAATCGAAATCACTGGAAGTTGTTACCAACTCACTTGCAATACAAGGAGCAAAAAAATACAATTGGTTAGAGTGGGATAACGCGGAGATGACTGGAAAACTGATCAATCTGCCGCCAAGAGAAGATATTCCTGAAAATATCAACGAGCAGTTGATCGTTGAATTGTACTCTAAGTAATCATAAACTTTAAATATCCGCATATGTCAATATTAGCATTTCAAATGCCTGATAAGGTGGTGATGGAGAAATCAGATGATTTCCATGGCCTCTTTACCTTTAAACCTCTTGAAAAGGGTTACGGTGTAACCATTGGCAACGCGTTGAGAAGAATTCTTCTTTCCTCATTGGAAGGATATGCCATTACCGGAATTAAAATTCCTGGTGTGCTTCATGAATTTTCAACGATTGAGGGAGTTGTAGAAGATGTTGCAGAAATCATACTCAACCTGAAGCAGGTTCGTCTTAAGAGAGTATCAGATAATTTTGATAATAAGATTACGGTAAGCATTAAGAAGCAGAAGCAATTCAAAGCTGGTGATATTGCAAAGTTCACTTCCGCTTTTGAAGTCCTTAATGCAGAACATGTTATTTGTAATCTGGATGAAACAGCACAGTTTGAGATAGAACTTACCATCGAAAAGGGAAGAGGATATCTGCCCGCGGAAGAAAACAAGCCTAACGAGCAGGTTTTTGGGTTCATTCCTATTGATGCCATTTTCACGCCAGTTAAAAATGTAAAATACAGTGTAGAGAATACTCGTGTTGAACAAAAGACTGACTATGAAAAACTTCTGATTGATATCGAAACAGATGGCTCAATTCACCCTGAGAAGGCATTGGAAGGAGCAGCGTTTATTTTGATTCAGCATTTCAGGTTGTTCTCTGATAAATCAATTGAACTTGAAACCGGAACAAAAGGTGAAGAAGAACCTGTTGATGAAGAATTGCTGCACATGCGCAAGTTATTAAAAACTCCATTGCACGATTTGGATCTTTCCGTACGCGCTTACAATTGCTTAAAGGCTGCCGATGTTAAAACATTGGGTGATTTAGTGCAACTCGATATTTCAGACATGATGAAATTCAGAAACTTTGGTAAGAAGTCTCTGGCCGAATTAGAACAATTAGTAGCTGAGAAGAGCCTTACTTTCGGTATGGATCTCGGCAAGTATAAATTGGAGGAAGATTAATTATGAGACACGGAAAAAAAATAAACCATCTTGGAAGAAAGTCGGCTCACCGCCATGCACTTCTTTCAAACCTGGCGTCTTCGCTTATTCTTAATAAGAGAATTACCACTACTGTGGCTAAAGCGAAAGCTTTGAAAAAATATGTTGAGCCTCTTATCACCAAGGCTAAAGATAATACCACCCACTCGCGCAGAACGGTCATGTCTCTTCTGCAAAACAAAGAGTCAGTGACAACCTTGTTTGGTGAAGTGGCAGGTAGAGTTGCTGATCGTCCGGGTGGATACACCAGAATTATAAAATTTGGTGATGTAAGATTGGGCGATGCGGCAGAAATGTGCCTCTTGGAATTGGTCGATTTCAATGATTTGTATAAGAAGGATGGCGAGGAAAAGAAAGCCAAAACCCGCAGAGGTCGTAAAGCTAAAAAAGCAGATGATGCTGAAGTAGTGGCTCCAGAAGCTGCGGCTGAAGAAAAGCCAAAAAAGGCAGCAAAGAAATCAGCAAAAAGTAAGGAGTAATGACTTCGAATTAGAATAATAGAGGGATTGAGCGTTAGTTCAATCCCTTTTTTTATGCCTTTAGGTCCGAAAACGGTTGTTTAAATTTTAATCGGTAAAATGGCATTCTAACCTGAAACGTAGAGTATTTTTGTTAACCACTTATTAAATAAATCAGTTGAGAGAAAAAGCATACTTATTACTTGAAGATGGCCTGCTGATTGAAGGCAAGGCAATTGGTAAACGGGGTACTTCCGGAGGTGAAATCTGTTTTAATACAGGTATGACCGGATATCAGGAAATTTATACCGACCCATCTTACTATGGTCAAATTGTAGTGACTACTTCCGCACATATCGGTAACTATGGAACAGTGGATGAAGAACAGGAATCATCATCGCCCAAGATTAGCGGAATAGTAGTGAACGAATTTTCTGATGAGTTTAGTCGCTTTACTGCAAAGGAAAGTTTACAGGCTTATTTAGAGAGACATAATGTGGTGGGTATTTCAGATTTAGATACTCGCATGTTGGTGCGTTACATACGGAATAAGGGTGCAATGAATGCGATTATCTCTTCTGAGCTTTCACCGGAACAGCTGCGAGAAGAAATAAAGAAAGTACCTTCTATGAACGGTCTTGAACTTTCTTCACGCGTAAGTACTGATAGTCCTTATTTTGTTGGTAATCCTCAAGCATCCTTCAAAGTTGCAGCACTTGATGTAGGTATCAAATCCAGTATCTTAAAAAACCTGTCAGCGCGTGATTGCTATGTACAGGTATTTCCAGCTAAAACTACTTTTAAGGAAATGAATCAGTGGAATCCTGATGGATTCTTTATATCCAATGGACCTGGCGATCCGTCTGTGATGGATTATGCAATAACCACTGTGAAGGAAATCCTGGCATCTGGTAAACCAGTATTTGGTATTTGTCTGGGTCACCAGTTGCTTGCGTTAGCGGCAGGTATTTCAACATACAAAATGCACCATGGGCATAGAGGACTTAATCATCCGGTGAAAAACCTGGTTACCGGTTTAGGCGAAATGACCTCTCAAAATCATGGATTTGCTGTCAGTGAAAAAGATATTGAGAATAGTAAGGATGTTGAAATCACACACCTTCATCTCAATGATAATACGATTATGGGTATTAGGCTCAAAAGCAAAAAAGCTTTTTCAGTGCAATACCACCCCGAAGCA
>JALOMN010000253.1 GCA_025455445.1 Cyclobacteriaceae bacterium | reverse complement strand
CGATCCCTTCTTCGGCAAGGGGGCCGAATTCATGCTTGGCCAGCTGATAGAAGGTGTTCGGATCCTGGAATGCCCCCCGATTCTTTGTGATGAGCGCCTGGAACTTCTCCAGGCAGTGCATGACGTAGCTTCCCAGGGGCTGCTTCTGACGCGTCGGCCAGTGCTCGATGAGACTGCCGAACACATGGAACTCGGGCAGCACGAGCCTGAGGACCTGGGGACAGTGGCTGGCCAGCACGCTGATGGTCTCATAGATTTCTTCGGGAATGAAGATCTGGCTCCGGAAGCATTTGAATTCAGGGTAAGGAGATTGCGTATGAAATTTACCGGCTTTGTCTATAACCCTAAGCTTACCTATTATTTTCAATTGGGTTTTTCACGGGGTGATATGGATTGGAGAGGCCCTGAAAATAACCGGATAAACAGCAGCCCAAACATTATTCGAGATGCAGTGATTTACTACAATCCGAATAAAAATTTGCGACTGGGTTTCGGTCAAACCAAATTACCGGGCAACAGACAACGCGTGGTCTCTTCCGGTGATCAACAGTTTTATGATCGTTCTGTGGTCAATGCCCGTTTTACGCTCGACCGTGATTTTGGATTTTTTGGTCATTATACCACACCTTATGTCATTCTGAGGGGTGCCCTTACTTCAGGCGAAGGAAGAAATTCAGATTTATCAAATAATGGACTAGCCTATACAGGCCGAGTTGAGTTGCTTCCTTTCGGACATTTTACGGGTGAAAACGACTACGTAGAAGGAGACCTTGAGCGTGAGCAGAAGTTGAAGGTTTCACTCGCATCAACCTATTCGCATAACGAAAATGCCTTGCGCCAGGCTGGCCAACTTGGAAATGATCTTTACGCCAGCAGAACTATGAATTCACTTGAATTTGATTTACTCGCAAAGTATAAAGGATGGGCGTGGTATACAGAGTATATTAACAGAACTGCCAATGATCCGATTACTTACAATCCTGTTAACCCGGCCCAAACCAGCGCGGTATATGTGGGCCAGGGATTTATGTCGCAGATGAGTTACTTATTTGAAAATAATTTCGAGGTTGCAGGACGATATGCGGTAGCTGAGCCAGATGAAGAACTCTATAACAATCCGGATGCACCTCTATTAAGTGAAAAGGGAATTGCTAATTATGAACTTGGTGTATCTAAATATTTAAATGGTCATCGCCTGAAAGTGCAAGGTGGTATTATGTATAGTGAATTAACCGACCTTCGGACAAATTCGTACTCTGATGGTTTCTGGTCACTCACCTTCCAGATGGAGCTTGGATTTTGATAGTTTAATTATTGGCAAAATGCCATCAATTCAGGTTGTACAAGTATTAATTTAAACCAGGTTGTATACGCATCCGGGTTATAATGCACATCTGCTTTTATTGAATCAAGTGATTGATATTTCCACGACTGAGCTTCTTCTGGATTGATGATTGGTGCTTCATCATAATTTCCGATGAGTACATAATCCCACTCATATTCAGTTAATTCATTTTCAAGTTCTACCTTGTACATAAACTTGTGTGAAAAACTCAGGTCACACACAAAGCCCATCTCTTGCAAGAGCTTTCGCTTTCCAGCCTGTACAATAGTTTCTCCGGGGCGTGGATGGCTGCAACAAGCATTCGTCCATAATCCACCGCTATGATATTTCGACTCAGCGCGTTGCTGGATTAACATCTCACCTTTTGAATTGAAAATTAAAATAGAAAATGCCCGATGCAGTAAACCTCTTTGATGGGCTTCCATTTTTTCCATGGTTCCCAATTCATTGTCTTGTTTATCCACCAGGATTACATGTTCCATATTAAAGCAGGTTGAGCCGATGCTTTAAAAAAGAGTAGGCAAATATGGAAAGCTTCTTGCTGTTGGGCACGCGAATGCGTTTTTGAATTACTACCTGGCTCGAAGTCTTTTGAATTTTTTTAAATAAAGAGATGTAATAAAGATAGGCTACATATACACCGAGACGTGCGTTCTTTGGCAATTGTAATATCCCTTCGTACCCTGCTTTAAAATCCTGTGCAATATCTTCTTCAATTTTCCTTTTTGTTTCTTCAGTGAATTGCGTAAGGTCAACTCCGGGAAAATACGTTCTGCTCATTCCATTAAAATCAGCATTTAAATCACGCAGAAAATTAATTTTTTGAAATGCTGACCCCAGTTTCATGGCAGAGGGTTTCAATCGTTGATACATCTCCTCATCTCCTTTGCAAAATACACGAAGACACATGAGTCCTACTACCTCCGCTGAACCCAGAATATATTCTTCAATACCTTGCTGATCATATTCAGTAAGGGTAAGATCCATTTCCATACTTTTCAGGAACTGGTCTATCAATTCGTGTTCAAACTTGTATTTATTTACCGTGTATTGAAAACTATTTAATATCGGGTTGAGGCTTATTCCTTCTTTAATTGAAAGATAAGTCTCTTCTTTAAATCGCTGGAATAAATCCGGTTTATTATAATCGTGAAAGGTATCTACGATTTCATCAGCAAAGCGCACAAATCCATAAATGGCATAAATAGGGTCGCGCAATGATTTATCCAGGCAGCGGATGCCCAATGAAAAAGAAGTGCTGTAGGATTGGGTAGTGATTATACTGCACTTCAACGACACTTTATCGAATAACTCCTTACTCATCTATCTCTTTAATTGTTTCTCACCTTATTTGATTATCTAACATAGCAAATAAATCAATATTTAACTATTAGAATTTCGATCACGAGCAATCAATTCTTTGGCAACCACTTGTCCTGAAATTAATGCAGGAGGCACTCCGGGGCCAGGCACAGTGAGTTGACCGGTATAAAACAAATTATTTATTTTTTTATTGATGATGGAGGGTTTCAGATTGGCGGTTTGCAATATGGTGTTCGCTAAACCATAGGCATTGCCTTTAAATGCATAATAATCTGAAATAAAATCACGATGGGCATACGTTCTTTTATAGATGATATTTTCTCTGAATTTTTCACCCGTTAATTCTTCCATGCGGGTAATCACCAACTCAAAGTATTTTTCACGTATTGCGTCCTCATCGTTCAAACCGGGTGCTACCGGGATGAGAATAAATATATTCTCATGTCCTTCAGGTGCTACGGTAGGATCCGTTTTTGAAGGGCACGAAACGTAGAACAGAGGTTCAGTAGGCCATTGTGGTGTATCGTAGATTTCTTTTGCATGCAACACAAAATCTTTATCGAAGAAAAGACTGTGATGCAACACGTTTTTCAATCGCTTATTAATTCCCAGGTAAAAAATCAAACTACTGGGTGCCATCGCACGAGATTGCCAGTATTTTTCAGAGTAACGATGATATTTTTCTGGTAGCAGATTTTTTTCTACATGTCGGTAATCTGCACCGGCAACTACATAATCAAAGTTTAGCAGAGCACCATTCACTGATATTCCGGTGGCTTTGCCATTTTCTACAATGATTTGTTTCACGTCAGCATTGTATTCAAACTTAACACCCAGTGACGTTGCCAGCGAAACCATTCCTTCTACAATTTTATGCATACCACCGGTTGGGTACCATGTCCCTAATTCCATGTCTGCATAGTTCATGAGTGTATACAGCGCAGGAGTTTTGGAGGCTGAAGCTCCTAAAAACAATACCGGAAATTCAAGTAGTTGTATGAGGTAAGGGTCGCGAAAATATTTTTTGATGTAGGCAGATACGGATTGAAAGACGTGCATTTTAAGAACGCCTTTCATCAGTTTTGTATCAATTAATTCAGAAAGAGAAAGACCGGGTTTATATACCAAATCATTAATACCTACTTCATATTTGAATTTTCCCTCTTTCAGAAATTGGCGTAAACGCTCACCGCTTCCCTTCTCAACGCTTTCAAAGAAATTGATAAGGGCTTCTTTGCCTGCGGGGATATCCCAGATTTTTTCTTTTGAGTAGAAAATGCGGTAGCTGGGACTTAAAAGCTCAAGCTGATAATAATC
>JALOMN010000252.1 GCA_025455445.1 Cyclobacteriaceae bacterium | reverse complement strand
GGTGGGTCCTCATCCTTATCCTGATATGGTGGCCCGATTCCAGTCCATCATCAGTGAGGAAATTAAAATGCAGTTAACAGAAAAAACCGGAAACCCTTTCCCGGATTATATGATTGCCTGCGTGGGTGGCGGCAGCAATGCAGCAGGGGCATTTTATCATTTTCTGGGCGATGAACATGTGAACCTTATCGGTGTAGAAGCAGCAGGCAAAGGTGTTGACAGCGGTGAGTCTGCAGCCACTACTGCGTTGGGCAAGGCAGGTGTTTTACATGGTAGCAAAACGTTGCTGATGCAAACTGAAGACGGGCAAGTGGTGGAGCCTTACTCAATTTCTGCAGGTCTTGATTATCCAGGCATCGGCCCGATGCACGCTCATTTATTTGAAGTGGGCCGCGTTCAGTTTTTAAATGTTACTGATGATGAGGCTATGAATGCAGGTATTGAATTGAGTCGTACGGAGGGAATCATTCCGGCTATTGAAACAGCTCATGCTATAGCAGTTTTAAAACAGATGGAATTTTCCAGTGATGATGTGGTAGTAATTAATCTTTCAGGTCGCGGTGACAAAGACCTTGAGACGTATATCAGATGGGGAAAGTATTAGGGGATGCCAGATTTGTGATTTTGATTTAGTATTAAATTACTTAAATGATGCGTATAGTATTTTTCCTTTTAGCTTCTTTGATTTTATGGTCGTGCAATCAACACAAAGAGAGCAAAGAGCCACTTGACAAGGAAGCCTATAAGCTTGAAATAGAGCAATGGCATAACAGTCGTGTAGAAGATCTTAAAAGTTACAATGGTTGGCTAAACCTGGCTGGTTTATATTGGCTTAAAGAAGGTGCGAATACCTTTGGAAGTGATGATTCAAATGATATCATTTTTCCGGAGGACAAAATTCCTGGCAAAGCTGGCGTATTCTTATTGCGCGAGGGAGCGGTTCAAATGATTGTACAACCGGGTATCACTATCCTGATGGATAGTTTACAAATTAAATCGGGAGTGATCTATGATTCCGGAAAATTGATACAACCCAAACTTACCTATGGTTCGTTGCAATGGTTTATCATCAAACGTGATAATCAGTTTGGTGTCAGGTTGAGAGATTTTGAAAGTAAAGAAGTTACAGAATTTAAAGGCATTGAACGTTTTGAAGTTGATCCTTCCTTTCGTGTGGAAGCAATCTTAGAAACACCCTCAACAATAAAAAAGATAAACATTACGAATGTGTTAGGTCAAACTACGCCACAACATTCACCAGGTACGTTGGTATTTACACTTCATGACAAGGAATATCGGTTAGATGCACTTGAAGAAGGTGAGGAGTTGTTTATCATTTTTGGTGATGAAACCAATAAGAACGATTCTTATCCTTCAGGCCGATATCTTTATGCCGATAAACCCGGCCCGGATGGAAAGGTGATAGTGGATTTCAATAAATCCCGAAATCCTCCTTGTGCATTTACACCCTTTGCCACGTGCCCGCTGCCTCCTGCACAAAATGTATTACCGATAGCTATTACAGCAGGCGAAAAAAATTACCACGGTTATAATCATTAACATGAACAATAGAATCATTCAGCTTTTCGAAAAAAAGCAACGCAACATTTTATCTGTATTTTATACCGCAGGGTTTCCACAACGGGATGAGACAGTTTCAATTGCAATTCAATTGGAAGCTTCAGGAGTGGATATGATTGAAATTGGTATACCGTTCTCAGATCCGATTGCCGATGGTCCCACCATTCAGGAAAGTAATAAAATTGCGCTGGAAAATGGTATGAACGTTAAGCTGTTACTGGATCAGGTAAGAGAGCTTAGAAGTAAAGTAACATTTCCCATTATACTGATGGGATACCTGAATCCTGTGGTGCAATATGGAGTAGAAAAGTTTTTCCGCGATGCTTCTGCTGCAGGTGTAGACGGACTCATTTTACCGGATATGCCTTTGGATGAATATTTAAATGACTATAAATCATTGATGGATTCACTGAATCTAAGTGTAACCTTTCTGATTTCTCCTACCACTTCTGTAGCGCGTATCAGGCAAATCGATTCAATCAGTAATGGTTTTATCTATGCGGTATCTTCTTCCAGCACTACGGGAGCGAAGAATGAATTTTCGCAGGAGCAAATCGCATATTTCAAAAAACTGGTGGAGATGAATCTTCATAATCCTTTTTTGATTGGGTTTGGCGTGTCTAATCATTATACCTATACCCAGGCATGCGCTCATGCTTCTGGTGCGATAGTAGGAAGTTCTTTTATCGCTACCCTTAAACAAAGTACTAATCTGCAAAACGACATTTCAGCTTTTATAAAATCATTGAGAGGTGGCAAGTAATCTTAGTTTTTATTAATAAGAAAAGCCCTGCATTACTGCAAGGCTCTTCTGTTTTTCAGCTACTCAGGTTTACCACTCAACTTTTTTTACAGGTAGGTTCTTAAAGAGCCTCAAAGATTAGGGTGTTTAGAGTAGTTGATTCTTTTGTTTCACTAAATTACTTCACTAGACTACGGCAATTGCTTTTTTAGGAGGCACTTGAGTTAATACTTTTTTACCAACATGTAGTTTCAATAAGCCGTTTTCATAGTTAGCAACTATTTTTTCTTCATTCACATTTTCCGGTAGTGTGAATGACCTGCTGAAAGTATTATAGCTGAATTCTTTCCTGGTGAAATTTTTCTTCACTTCTTCAGTTTCAGTTTTATTTTCAGCCGAAATGGTAAGTACTCCATTTTCAACAGCAATGTTGAAATCTTTTTTGTTCATTCCCGGAACTGCCATCTCGATTACAAATTCTTTTTCTTCCTCTAAAATGTTAACCAAAGGAAGAGCCGGTAGCGTAACATCCTTCAGCAAATCGCTGTCAAAGAAGCGGTTTGTGTTGAAGAAATCATTCATCCATCTTTCATTAAAGAGGGATGGGAAAGTTGATTTTTTAACGAGTGTCATATTACCTCTTTTTATTTTCTTTATGCCCCTAAGGTAATTCTACCACACAGACTTTTGCGATGACAGATGTGTGAGTTTGACATGATTTTTATCCGACCAAAGCCTGCCTAAAGTTGATATTTTTAGATGTTTTTTTATGACGCATATTAGATTATAAGATATTATTTCTATCGTTTGAAAGCATCCCAAAAGCCAATTTTCACTATTGAATACGGTAAAATCCATATATTTGCTAATAAGTGTTAGGTATTGAATTCAATAAGGTAAATGGATGAAAGAAGCAGTTAAGGGAAGTATCAGTAAACAGCTTTTATTGAAGGGTTTTGAATTGATGCATACAGCACGTGCGCTGTCAGAGTTATATGAACATAAAAGAGATATATGCGCAAAATATGTGCATAGCACTTCTGCAGGACATGAGGCTATTCAGTTGGCGGCCGGGTTACAATTAAAGGAATATGACTTTGCTTCGCCCTATTATCGTGACGATGCCATGCTGCTGGGCATTGGCATCACCTCTTATGAACTTCTCCTTTCCTTGTTGGCAAAACGCAACGATCCATTTTCGGGTGGACGCACTTATTACTGTCATCCTTCCTTGAAACGAAAAGGTTTTCCTACTATCCCACATCAAAGTTCTGCCACAGGCATGCAGGCAATACCTTCTGCGGGTATGGCACATGGAATTTCTTATCTCGAATCGCAAGATCTGCTTGCAGGAAATAATAAACCGATTGTATTATGTTCATTGGGTGATGGCTCCGTAACAGAAGGTGAAGTTGCCGAAGCGTTTCAAATGTCGGTATTAAAACAGTTGCCCATTATTTTTCTGGTGCAGGATAATGAATGGGGCATATCTGCGACTGGTAAAGAGATGCGGGCGATGAATGCCTATGACTATGCAGCGGGCTTTAAAGGATTGCAACGCAGAAAAGTAGATGGCGCAGATTTTATTGCCAGTTATGAATGCATAAAGGAAGCGATTGATTATGTGCGGGAAGAAAGAGCACCTATTCTTATTCATGCAAAATGTCCATTATTA
>JALOMN010000251.1 GCA_025455445.1 Cyclobacteriaceae bacterium | reverse complement strand
AAATTGTTCGGGGTTGGCAACTTTCTGTACCCAAATTGTACCATCGCGCGTGGTGTCAATTTTAAAATCGGCTTTAAATAAGGTGTCGGCAAAGGCAACAATCACCTTGCCCTCAAATAATTCTTTCGCGAAAAGCAATGCATGAGAAATACCCATCGCCTGGTCCTGGTAATAAATTTTTCCTTCAGCCCCAACCGCTTTTGCTACTGCCTTCAGGTCATCTTCAACTTGTTGCCCAAAGGAGGGATGTATAATAAACCCTATGTAGGTAATTTTTTCTGGGCAAACACGTGCAATATCTTCTACCAGGCGATGCACGATGGGTTTACCTGCAATTGGTAATAATGGCTTCGCTGTAGTTAACGTATGTGGGCGAAGCCGCTTGCCCAAGCCGGCCATGGGAATAATAATGTTCATAGAGGTAGAATTTTATTCTGGTAAATCTACTAAAAAACTCAGGCGGCAGGCGCAGAAATTCCTTTTCTTTCGATGAGGAATACAATGCCACAAAACACACCTGTGAGTAACAGATTTATTACAATACCGATGTATGTATCAGAGATGGTAATCATACTGGCAGCAACTACAACCAGATAGGTAAAGAGTATGTAAAGTGAATCTTTGCCAATAGTATAAGGTATTGGATAATAGCGCTGACCTAACAGATAACACGCAACCGTCATCGAGCCATAACATAATAGCGCAGCCAGACTGCTTCCCATAAAACCTGCCACAGGGATCAATAGAAAATTACCTACAACGGTTATCACCACTCCTAATAAAGTAATATAAGTTCCAAAGTAGGTTTTGTCAGTGAGTTTGAACCACACGCTCATATTATAGTATATCCCAAGAAATAAGTAGGCTAATAAAAGAATGGGCACAATACTCAGGCCTGCCCAAAAGTCAGCACCGGTAAAATATTTAATGATGCCCAGATTTAAACAGATGCCCACCAACACCATGCAGCATGCAACAATAAAATAGTGATTCACTTTTGCGAATAGTGCGGGCGAGTTCTTGTCGGAGGCATTGCTAAAGAAGAAGGGTTCTGCCGCATATCGAAAAGCCTGGATGCCCAGGTTCATGAATACGGCAAACTTATAACACGCACCAAAAATTCCACCGGCTTCTTCACGGGTAATTCCAGAATAGAAATTTTCCGGCAGCCACCAGTCCAGCATACTGCGCGAAAACATTTCATTGATCATGCCGGCTACTCCTGTAATCATTACCGGATATGCATAGCGCAGCATTTGTTGTGTAATGGATTTGTCCCATGCGGGTCGCCAGCTGATGAGTGTACGGGCAAAGAACAGCAGGAAGATGGAATTGGCCAGCAGGTTGGCAATAAAGACAAAACCAATACCGATGGAGGGATCATAATTGAACTTTAAAAAATAAAAGTTAAGTACGATCAGCAGAAGCACGTTCACAATTTTGGCAGAGGCAAAAAGCATTGCTTTTTTCTCAAGCCTTAATCTTGCAAAAGGAATGGCCACGATGGCATCCACCCACATGGTAAGTGCAAGCCAAATGATAAATTCAGGATGGGCTGGCACATTCAGCCCCATAGAAATAGTATCTGAAAAGAAAATGAAAATCACAGAGAGTGTGGTGCTGAGCATGATCACCACAGTTTGCGAGAGATTAAATACACGCCTTGCATCTGCACCGGGTTTGGTGGCAAACCGGAAGAAGGCGGTTTCCATGCCAAACATATAGATGATGTTCACCACTGCTACAAAAGCATAAAGTTTGGTAATCTGGCCATACTCAGCCCGTGAAAACATGTTAATAGTGTGCAAAGGCACCAACAGAAAGTTGAGCATGCGGGGCAAAATGGTGCCCATGCCATAAAGAGCGGTTTCGCCTGCGAGGCGTTTAAGAGCTGTCACTGATTCGTTGTAAAACTCAAATTTATTAGAATTTAGTTATTAGGGAAGACTTCATTTTGTTTTGCATCAACACAGGTAAACAAAGCTTTTTAATTGGTCTGCTAAATTGATTACTTTTACCCTGCAATATGAATCAACGGGATGCTAGACAATTAATGAAGAATTACTTATTCATACTCATCGTTTTATTTTTTATAGATAATACCATTGCTCAAACCTGTCCAACAACCTACACGTATAGAGAGACAACAAATAATGCTACGTGGACAACTTCCAACAATGGTGATTGGGCAGCAGCCGGAGGTTCTGTAACAGTTGGTGGAAAGCCGCCATATCCAACAAATACAACCTACGTATTCAATTCAGTATCCTATACTAATTGCATAGTAATTCCTGCAGGTCAGGTGGTAGCTATTGATGGAAATAGTTTTAATTTGGGAACAGGAATTAATTTAGTAGTAGAAGGCACATTAGTGGTAAACGGTGGATTAAATCTTGCTTCCGGAAGAGCACTAATCATACAAACAGGAGGCCTGGTGTGCTGCAACCCTGCATGCAGTGCCAGCGATAAAATTACGAATGGTGGAAATAGTAATCCTATCTGGGGTGGATCAACTGGTAATTTTAATCCTGTAGTGGGCCCCACAATTTCAACAGGCGGACCACTTCCAATTGACCTACTTTTCTTTAAAGCATCTAAAGGTCTTAGCACTATTAAACTCTCATGGGCCACTGCTTCAGAATTAAACTTCGATTATTTCGACATTGAAAAATCAACTGATGGTATCAACTTTAAAAGTATTGCCACAGTAAAAGGAAATGGCACAACCAGCGAGCGTAACGACTATACGTTGGATGACGAGAAACCAATGATTGGTAAAAATTATTATCGTCTGAAATCAATTGATTATGATGGTTACACTGAATATTTTGAAGTGGTGATGGTGGATTTTGATGGCAAGAAAAATTTTGCCGTATATCCCAATCCCACGGATGGAATTAAATTTAATGCTGAGACTAACTTTAGTCCTGAGCGCAATGCCTTTGTAACAATCTACTCAACCAATGGTGTTGAAATTGCCCGTTACAGAATTTCTGGTGATCAATCTGAGTTAACCATGCCGGTAAAACTCGAAGCAGGTTTATATTATGCTAAATTTATTTCCGGTGAATTTACCTCGGTGCAACGGTTTATGGTGAAGTAAGTTTTTGCCCGGTTAGAATTCAATCAATACCTGGCCTTTTTCTACATTATCCCCTTTTTTCACTTTAACATTTTTAATCACACCATCACCGGGTGATTTTAAAATGTTTTCCATCTTCATTGCTTCCAGAATCAGGATCGGGTCGCCTTGGTTTACTGTATCACCAGGCTTTACTTTTAAGTCGATAATCATACCCGGCATAGGCGCTTTAATAGAATTCACTTTGTGTGCGGCAGCGTGGCTCATACCCATTTTTTCCAGTAACAGATCAAATTTGTCTTTGAGCGAAACTGCATAGGTGCGACCATTGATTTTTACCGTAACCGTTTTGGTGCTCGCCTCTGTTTTTACAATCTCAGCCCGATAACCTTTGTTATTATGAAGAATGTGAAAGTGATCATCACCTATCGATAAAATATCCAGCGTGAGTGGTTCTCCATTTACAGTTAGATTTTCATCGGATTGGATGATTTCAAATGTTTTGTTGTTTACAGTTGCCTTATACATGAGGTAAATTTAAAAGTAAGATAGAAGAAGTAAGTGATGAGGAGGTAATTTTTATACATTTGCAGTGTCGAAAGACAAAGGGGGTGCCTACTCATCCGCCATAGCTTTAGCGAAGGCGGGAAAAACAAGGGCTGAGATTATACCCATAGAACCTGATGCCGGTAATGCGGACGAAGGGAGGCAAAGTAAACACGTAAGTAAGGTACATTCCCCGATGTGCCTGCGGGTTTAAACAAAAACAAACATGTTCAAATTATTATTAACCATGGTGCTGGCAAGCTGCATTATTGCTGCCCACGCACAGTATGTGTTGCGCGGAAGCGTAAAGGACACAAAGAATAGCCCGTTAGCAGGGGCTACCATTTCAGTGAAGGAAGTCAATAGTTATGC
>JALOMN010000250.1 GCA_025455445.1 Cyclobacteriaceae bacterium | reverse complement strand
GCTTCTACAATTTGAAATTCATCCACCACAAAATCCTTTCGGAGAATTGGAATGTTGCTCAACTTGCGGGCGATTAGTAAGTCATCATTCGTGCCGCCAAAATATTTACTATCGGTTAGTACAGATAATCCGGAAGCTCCGGCATTTGTATAGCCTATTGAAATATTTTCAACTGAAACATTCGGATTAATTATACCTTTTGATGGCGACTTTCTTTTTATCTCCGCAATAATTCCCGAGCCTTCCGTTACCGATTTACACAACGAAACTGGCGCAGCATTAAAATAAATTGTGTTTTCCAACGCACGCATTGGAGTCTGTTTCTTGCGTTCGGCTACCTCTTTATGCTTATGCTGTATAATTTCTTCCAGTATATTCATCGCGTTATGTGTTCATTAAATTTTTAAAAGCCTTCAATGCTTTACCTGATTTTAATGCTTCGGTGGCTTTTGTTACCGCAGCTAACATTCCCGATTCATGATCCGCACAAAATAAAGCCATAGCCGCATTGGCAATTACTGCTGCATTCTGTTCATTCGTTCCCTTGCCCTCCAGAATATTCATAAAAACAATAGCAGACTCCTGCACGGTTGCTCCTCCTTTAATGTCTTCATGAGTCAATGTTGGTAATCCCAATTCATCAGGTGTAACGAGCCGTTCTCCCTCATTATAATAGAACTTAAATGAACTGGTCAGTGAAACTTCATCATACCCATCCAGCGAATGCAGAATCACAAAATCTTTATTGGTGTTTTGATAAAGATACCCATACTGTCGTGCCAGCTCGAGACTAAATACACCTACCAACTGCCGCGTTGGAAATGCAGGATTAACCATGGGGCCGAGCATATTAAAAAAAGTCTTCACGCCCAATTCCTTTCGTATGGGTGCCACATTCTTCATGGCGGGATGAAACAAAGGCGCATGCATGAAACAAATGTTGGCTCTGTCCAGACTGCGCTTTAATTCATCTATATCATTGGTAAACTTGTAGCCAAAATATTCGAGTAAGTTAGACGAACCACATGCTGAAGAAACTCCATAATTTCCGTGCTTGGCTACAGGTTGACCCGCAGCGGCCACTAAAAACGATGATAGCGTGGAAAGATTGATAGTATTTTTTCCATCACCACCGGTTCCGCACACATCCATTACCGGCTGCTCGAAGTGAGCCGGAATACATAATTCAAGCATCGCATCACGAAAGCCCTGAAGTTCCTCTACTGTAATGCTTCGCATCATATATACCGTCATGAAAGCAGCTGTTTGACTCAGATTATATTTACCTGTAGCCAGATCAACCAACACCTGTCGTGCAGTATCTTTATTTAGCGAGCGATGTTCAATTAATTCATTTAATATCTGCTTCATATCAGTGCGTTAACCAGTTTTTAATCATTGCCGGGCCATCCGGAGTCATGATTGATTCGGGATGAAACTGCAAGCCCTTTACGTCATGCCTTCGATGTGTGAGTGCCATTATCAAACCTTCGTCATTCACGGCCGTAACCTTTAATTCAGGTGAAATACTATCGGGCAATACTGCCCACGAATGGTAATGCGTAGCTTGAAAATGTAATGGAACATGGTGAAATAAATATTCACTTGAATCAGTTACTTCCGTTAACGAAGTAACACCATGTAGCACATTCGGAATATTAAACAACTTTGCTCCATATACTTCGGCAATACCCTGATGCCCGAGGCAAACTCCCAGTATGCTCTTTGTGGGTCCGTATTCATGAACTACCTGTTTCATGATACCAGCTTCATCAGGAATACCCGGCCCGGGAGACAAAACTATTTTATCATATTCACCCACCTCTTCTAATGTGATTTTATCATTGCGAAAAATATCTACCGCATAGCCAAATTCGCGAATAAGGTGAACCAGGTTATAGGTAAATGAATCGTAATTATCTAATACTAAAATTTTCATATGTTAAATTCGTTCAGCTAATACCAACGCTTTTCGCAATGCTTCCAGCTTATTATTCACTTCCTGCAATTCACTTTGTGCCGATGACTTAGACACCACACCTGCCCCAGCCTGATAGATTAACTTATTATTCACACTCATAAATGTGCGAATCATAATGGCATGATTAAATGAGTTATCAAATCCCAGAAAACCGATAGCCCCGCCATAGAACCCGCGATTTGTATTTTCATATTCATTGATTAACGTCATCGCCTTGTGTTTGGGCGCACCGGATAAAGTACCAGCCGGAAACGTATCGGCTGCAATCTGAACTACAGAAGCCCCTGGATTTAAGGTGCCTGATACCTTACTTACCAGATGAATGACATGCGAGTAATATTGAATTTCTTTAAACACTTCTACATGCACATGATTGGCATTTCGGCTCAGGTCGTTGCGCGCCAGATCCACCAGCATAATATGTTCCGCGTTTTCCTTAACATCAGCCGAAAGTTTTTCTGCCAGCGCAGCATCTTCCTGATCGTTGCCAGATCGCCTGAACGTGCCCGCAATCGGATAAATGTGTGCTTTGCCATTTGAAATCTGAATCTGAGCCTCCGGTGAAGAACCAAATAATTTAAACGAGCCGTAATCAAAATAAAACAAATAGGGAGATGGATTGATCGAGCGAAGACTTCGGTAAACATTAAATTCATCACCTTTAAAACCTGCTATAAATCGTCTGGAGAGAACAATCTGAAATACATCGCCCCGAAAACAGTGTTGCTTACCCTTATCAATAATTTCTAAAAACTGTTCATCGGTATAGTTTGAAATTTCATTATTAGTGCGCGCAAATTTAAACGTAGTTACACGGTTATGATTAATGTATTGTTCCACACGCTCCAGGTTGCTGACAGATGTTCCATCTTCAATAACATGTTCGAATAAGGTAAGCTCATTATAGAAATGATCTACCACAATCACATAACGATATAAGGAGTATACCATGTCAGGTATGGACTGGTCGGATGATTGAATCTCAACCTGCTCAAAGTATTTTACTGCATCATAGGCCATAAAGCCAAATAAACCTGCATGAGGATATTTTGAAATCATCGTAGAATCAGGAATAAATGCCTGCTTAAACTTCTCAAGGATTTCAGTAAGCTGACCATTTTTAGTAATAGGAATGGAAGTGATATTTTCTCCGGGAAGTTTTACGGTGACTTTTTCATTCTGAACTACCATGCTGGCAATCGGGTCGCAGCATATAAAGGATAAACTGTTTTCGTGCCCGTGATAATCAGAACTTTCCAGCAGGATACTTCCTGCAAATATATCACGCAGTTTAAGGTATATATTCACCGGGGTGAGCGTATCGGCCAGCATCTTTCGTGAATGCGTCTTTAATTGATATTTTCTATTCATGCGTTCAATTATAATACCCTATAAAAAAAAGAAGGCCTGCTGTGAACAGCAGGCCTTCGGCAATTTTATTTACACATAACAAGGCTGTTCACGAATCAGAATATGATTTGTGCCACCACCAAGCCATTGTTGAACTATTCCTTTTCATTAAGCGTCAGCTTTTTTCTTTGCTACCTTTTTTGGCTTTGCCTCTACAACAGCAGCTGCTAAGGTTGGCTTAACCGATGCCGCTCTTTTGATTTGAGTCTTGATCTTTTTACGGTTCCTTGTTACACCAAATGAACCAATTGTTCTTTTACCTTTTGTCGATTTTTTATCTCCTCTACCCATAATAATGTTTGATTACGGGGCAATAATAGCAAACTCCTCACTAAATACAAACTTGGTGGAAATTTTTATTGGAGCCGGCTGGTCAGTTTACGGCAAGCACCGATACCAGTTTAAAGGAAATACAAAGCATTTACCTTACAAGCGTTTTACTATTAATACACTGCCATTTAGAACAAAACTGCCTAAATTTGGTTAAAAGAAAAAAGTATTTACAATGGCACAATTGAGTGTAGAACTTATACAAGCTTTAAAAAATACGGCCCGTAAACTGGAATCAAGCGCAAGCTATCAATGGGGACATATGGGACTCTGTAATTGCGGGTTCCTGGCTCAGGA
>JALOMN010000249.1 GCA_025455445.1 Cyclobacteriaceae bacterium | reverse complement strand
ACTTCATTTATCTGTTATCTCACATTTAGTCTTAAACAAAATCAAATCACCCCTTTGGTTTGGAGTGCACTCTTTTGGATAACCATCATGTTTACAGTAATTAATACTGTTGCGAAAAGTTTTATCGGAGAGAAGCGTGGTAGAGACATATATTATTACACAATTACATCACCAGAGAGTATAATCATTTCAAAGTTGATTTATAATTTCTTACTGTCGTTGCTGCTCTCAATCACAGGATTTGTGTTATTCATCACATTATTACATAATCCGGTGGCCGACATTGGCTTATTTGCTTTACTACTAATACTTGGTGCGATGGGTTTTTCTGCATCTCTTTCATTATTATCGGGAATCGCTGCAAAAGCAAACAATAGCAATATTTTAATGGCTGTGCTCAGCTTCCCTATAATTATCTCAATTCTGTTAATAGTGGTGAAGGTGACTAAAAACTGCATCGATGGATTAGACCGATCTGTGAGTACCAATGATTTACTTACACTTTTTGCAATAAATTGCATTGTGGCGTCTGTGTCATTCCTGCTGTTCCCTTATATTTGGCGCAATTAATTTTATTACGTGAAGACCTGGTTAAAAATTGTGACTATTGCACTGCTCTTATACACAATTGTGGCAGGATTTCTATTTGATGTTCCCAGATTAAACATAGTAAACGAAACGATACGCGCGCTATATTTTCATGTGCCGATGTGGTTTGCGATGGTTGTATTATTTTGTATGTCAACCATACATGCAATACAATATTTAAGAAAACCATCCATTGAAAGAGATCTGCGTTCAGTTGAATTTGCCAACACGGGTTTAGTGCTCGGTCTGCTAGGAATTTTTACAGGTATGATTTGGGCTAACTATACCTGGGGCTCTCCATGGCATGGCGACCCAAAACAAAATGGTGCCGCTATCGCATTATTAGTGTATCTCGCTTATTTTGTATTAAGAGGATCAGTTGAAAATGAAGAGTCACGTGCCCGATTAAGCGCAGTATATAATATTTTTGCATTCGCTGCCATGATACCATTAATCTTTATCATACCGCGGATGACGAGCTCAATGCATCCCGGAAGTGGAGGAAATCCAGGATTTAATATGTATGACCTTGACAGCAAGATGAGAATGGTTTTTTATCCTGCAGTTCTCGGTTGGATTTTGTTAGGTTTTTGGCTAACCAGTTTGAGAATACGCACACGGAACATCGAAGAAAAAATAATTGATTTTGAAAATGAATAAGATTGTTTTGACATGTATCATTTGTTTTACCTTATTAACAAGTAATATTCTCTTTGCCCAGGAAATGACCAGCCCAGAAATGGCTGACGTTATGCGCTCAGAAGGTAAAATATATGTAGTGGTAGCTATCCTTGTCATCATCTTTGCCGGACTGATTGCTTATGTGGTTACCTTAGATAGAAAATTAACCCGCCTCGAAAAAAAAATAACCGATAAGAAAGGTTAATCTCTAGTTAAATACTTTCCGTTTTTTCCTGTATTGATGCTTTTGGACTTACCTTTGAGGTTTAAATTGACAGTACATGAAAAAATCTTATATAATCGCCATTTTAGTTATTGCGGTGGCTGTGGTGTTGGTAATCAGCACTGCGGGTGATGCGAGCAGCTACGTATCGTTTGATCAGGCCTATCAAATGGCTTCCAACGGAAATCGAAACCAAATACATGTAGTAGGTGAGTTAAAAAAAGATAGCTCCGGAAATATTATTGGGATTGAAAAAAGTTCCGATAAACTTTCTTTCTCATTCATCATGGTTGATGACAATCAAAAAGAACAAAAAGTGTATTATAATGAACCCATGCCACCCGACTTTACCCGCTCCGAGAAGGTAGTGGTGGTTGGCTTTTACGATAACAATGTATTTATCGCCAAAAAAATACTGCTTAAGTGCCCTTCAAAATATCAGGAAGAAAAAATCAATGCGGGAGTTTAATTAACCTTATTACAAGATTTTCTGTTTTCAATAGACTTAATAACCGTTTTCTCAAATGCATTATTTTATTGGTAACCTCGGTCATCTGTTTGTTATAATTTCCTTTGTTACTTCTTTAATAAGCGCATTCGCCTATTATAAAGCGCATAGCAGCCAGTCAGAAGAAAAAAATAATTGGCTTATTAATGCCCGGATTGCTTTTTATGCGCACAGTGCAGCAGTATTAGGCGTGGTGGTCAGTCTCTTTGTAATTATTTACAATCACTATTTTGAATATCATTACGCTTACAGTCATAGCTCCTTGCATTTACCTGGAGAATACATGGTATCGTGTTTTTGGGAAGGACAGGAGGGTAGTTTCTTATTATGGATTTTCTGGCAGGCAATTTTGGGCATCATCCTGATTCGTACACAACGCAATTGGGAAGCAACCTCGATGGTAATCTTTAGTCTGGTTCAAGCCTTTCTGGCCTCAATGATACTAGGAGTTGTAATTCCGTTTCTCAATGTTAAACTAGGAAGTTCACCATTCATTTTGCTGCGCGATGCTATTGACGATCCAATCTTTACCATGCAGCCTGATTTTATTCCTAAAGATGGCAGTGGGTTAAATCCTCTTTTACAAAACTATTGGATGGTAATACACCCACCCACACTCTTTCTAGGCTTTGCATTAACCCTTGTACCATTTGCACTATGCATGGCGGGCTTATGGCAAAAAAAATATTCTGAATGGATTAAACCAGCATTACCCTGGGCACTTATCGGTGGCGCAATTTTAGGATTAGGTATTTTAATGGGTGGATACTGGGCATATGAAACACTCAACTTCGGTGGATATTGGAACTGGGATCCGGTTGAAAATGCCGTGTATGTTCCGTGGTTGATTTTAATCGCTTCAATCCATACAATGATCACTTATAAGACGAGTAAATCGGCATTGAAACTCTCTATCATTTTAAATATCGCTGTATTTATACTCATTCTGTATTCTACTTTTTTAACCCGGAGTGGTATTTTAGGTGATGCCTCTGTGCACTCATTCACAGATCTTGGCCTTTCCGGTCAGCTGCTTATTTACCTTTTATTTTTTACGATTGCCGCAATTATTTTAACTGCAGTTCGCTGGAAGGAAATTCCAACTACAGAAAAAGAATCATCCGTTTACTCGGGTGAGTTCTGGCTCTTTCTTGGTGCAGCTGTATTATGCCTCATGGGATTTCAGGTATTGTTGCCAACCTCCATCCCCGTATATAATAGCCTTATAGAAGCCTTTGGTGGTGAATCTAACGTAGCACCTCCGGCTGATCAGATAGGCTTCTATTCAAAATTTCAATTATGGTTTGGTGTTGCTGTTGCGCTGATATCTGGCACGGGCCAGTTTTTCTGGTGGACAAAAATGAATAAAGAGAAATTAAAAACAGAAATGCTTCCTTCTGTATTAATATCCTTAATTGTTTTTGCCATCATTATTTTGTTCACGCAGGTGTATAACCCCGCATATCTCATGCTCACACTGGCCGGAGTATACATTATTGTTTCTAATCTGAAAGTATTGGCTTCGGTATTTAAAGTAAACCCTACACTCTCTGGTGGTGCGTTAGCTCACGTAGGTGTAGGACTCATGCTAATCGGAATATTATTTTCAGCCGGTTATAGCAAAGTGGTATCTCTGAATAATACAGGAATGCTTATCTCCAAAGATTTGCCCACTGAATTTAATCGCGACAATTTACTTCTATTCATCAATGAGCCTCGTACCATGGCCGGGTATGAAATTGAATATTTAGGCGAACGCATTGAGCCAAGAGATGTGAGCGGTTATGTTAATAAAAATGATGTCGATTTAACGTTTGATCCATTTAAAGTGGTCGCTAAAAAAGACATACTCTATCAAGGAAAGAAAATTCTGAATGCGAAGGATACATTCGAAATTAATCCGGAAAATACTTTTTATGAAATTGAGCTAAGAAAAGAAGGAAAAGTGCAGGCGTTGTTATTTCCTCGCGTTCAAATTAATCCATCAATGGGCGGATTTATTGCATCGCCTGATATAAAGCG